>CAZBRM010000006.1:0-39689 GCA_964494655.1 uncultured Candidatus Saccharibacteria bacterium
CCGTTCAAAAAAGGTTCGGATTTCGTCAAACAAACGCACAATAAAAAAGACCCGTTTAATCACGGGTCTTTTTTATTGTGCTCGAGGTGGGACTCGAACCCACACGAGATTGCTCTCACATGATTTTAAGTCATGCGCGTATACCAGTTCCGCCACTCGAGCATTATCATTATGAGGTCATGACCGGATTCGAACCGGTGTAAACGGTTTTGCAGACCGTTGCCTAGCCACTCGGCCACATGACCATTGTCTTATTTTATCATTTTTTAAGCAAAATTCAAGATTTATTTTTAGAAAGTAGTTCTTCAATCCTTTGAGCTTTGATTTCTGCTTGGTCAATTTCAAATTTAATTCTAGGAATAGACTTCATATGTAGTCTCTTGTTAAGTTTTTGCTGAATTTGAAAAATATTTTTATTAATTACTTCTAGCGCTAACTCTTTTTTTTCTTGAGGCAAAACGCTAATTTTAACTTTTGAATGCTTTAAGTCGGGTAATGTATCAATATCTGTAATGGTAACTAAAATATTATAAAAATCAATTTCTCTCAAAAGCAGCTGGCTTATTTCATGCTTAAGTAATTTATTAACTCTTTTAACTCGCTGGGACATTTTATTAATATTATATTTCTCTCTTTTCCCTTTCTTCTTCGTAAAATTCTAAAATATCTTTTTCTTCAATAACAGTTGTTCCCTGAAATAAGACGCCACATTCTTGATCTTTTGATACCTCTTCTATTTCTTTTTTATCTCTCTGAAGTTGGATTATTTTTCCTTGTCCTACTTTTTTTTCATTGCGAATAACGTCAATTAAAACGTTTTTTTTGATTTGTCCGTTAATGACTTTTCCTCCGATAACTTGTCTGTCTTTTTGTTTTTTAAATAAAGCGAGAACTTTTAATTTTCCTAAAGGATGCTTAATTATTTCTGGTTCTAATAATCTGGAAAGCATTTCTCTAACCGCTTGAATAAGTTCGTAAATTATTTCAAAAATAGCAATTTTTATTTTCCTTTGTTGCGCTATTTGTTGAATAGACGAGCTAGCTTTAACTCTGAAACCGATTATTCTAGCTTTGGCTGATTCAGCCAATTTAATATCAGATTCAATAATATCTCCTGCTTCGGCTTTTAAAATTCTTAAAGAAATTTCATCATCAGGAATATTTTTAAGGGATTTTTTTATTGCTTCTATTGAGCCTTGAACATCGGCCTTTATAATAATATTAAGAATTTTTTTATCAGGCTCAAATAAAAAAACTTCTTTTTCAGACGAAGAGTCCATCTTTGGCTTGTGTTTCTCAATTCTTGCCTGAGCTTGTTCTAAATTATCAAGAACAGAAAACTTTTCTCCTGTTTGCGGGACTTTATTAAAACCAGTGACAATAATAGGCATTGATACGGTCGCTTTTTCAATAGAGTTAGATTGGAAATCTTCCATTGTCTTTATTTTTCCGTAAGCTGAGTCAGTTCCGACAATATCTTTATTACTCAATGTTCCTTCTTTGATTAATAAAGTTGCTGTGGCGCCTCTTTGTTTATTATGACTTGATTCAATTACAACTCCTGAAACAGGCGCATCTGCTAAAGTTTTTAATTCTTCCATTTCAGCTATTAATAGTATTATTTCTAAAAGTTCGTCAACGCCTTGTCCTGTTTTAGCTGAAAGATTAATAGAAGGGACTTGTCCTCCTAAAGATTCTACAATAATTTCTTTTTTTACTAATTCTCCTTTAACTTTTTCAGGTTGAGCCTCTTTTTTATCAATTTTATTCAAAGCTACAATTACAGGAATTCTTGTTTTTTTAATATGGTCAATAGCTTCTTTTGTTTGGGGTTTTATTCCTTCTTCAGCGGCAATAACTAAAATAGCGATATCAGCAACTTTAGCTCCTCTTGAGCGCATGGCCGAAAAAGCTTCATGCCCTGGTGTGTCAATAAAAGTAATTTTTTTATTATTATGCTCTATTTGATAAGCTCCGATATGTTGAGTAATTCCGCCAGATTCTTTTTCGGTTATTTTACTTTTTCTAATATAATCAAGAATAGATGTTTTTCCATGGTCAACATGGCCTAAAATAACCACGACGGGCGACTTTGGCTGAAAATTATTTTGTTGTTTTGTTTTCTTTGTCATTATATGGCTTAAAATAACATTTTTAATAATTTTGGTCAAATAAAAACAAGCCATCATAGCTCATTTTTTAGTTTTTGGTCTTAATTTATTTTATTCTCACCCCGGCTTTTTTTAGCGCTTCAATTTCTTCTTTTGAGAGGGGATATTTTGATTGGCCGAATTCAATTGGCTTGGTATATACTCTTGTACCTTCTCTTGTGAATAAGCTGGAAATTATCAAGCCGTTGTCATTAGAATCAAGCATGGCAATAACAAAACTTTGGTCTCCACCAGTTTCTTTAAAGGGATTAAAACGGATAACGCTGACTTTTTGTATAGTTTTTTTAGTTATCTTTTCTAAATTTTTTGATATTTTAGAAAGTTCTAATATATCGCTTTCTGCTTTTTTCAGTCGTTTGATTTCCTCAAAAAGCACACCCTCTAAATCAGTTGCTTTTTTACCGTTGAAAAATGTTTTTAATTTCTTTTTAATCTGCCAAATTTTCAAATTTAGCAGAATATTCCAAGCGATTAACAAAATTAAAGCAGTTATAAAAAGAAATGTAATTTGATTGTTTATTAAAAAGTTGGTCATAAAATTGCGGAGAGGGTGGGATTCGAACCCACAAGCCGCAAAGCGACGCCGCTTTTCGAGAGCGGTTCCTTAGCCAATTCGGAGCACCTCTCCATTAACAGAGTCGAAGGGTGGGCGGTAGAGGATTCGAACCTCTGACTTTCTGGGTGTAGACCAGACACTCTAGCCGCTGAGTTAACCGCCCAATAATAATATCTTATCAGAAATTGTTAAAAAACTCCAGTTTTTGTTATAATAAATCTATGTTGGAATCTTTAGAAAAAAAGTATTTTAATAAGTCCCTATCAAAGGGATTTGTCCGTTTATATACAGGGAAAACAATAGTCATGATTGCTTCTGCTATGTTGGGCATATTTTTGCCTATTTTTTTATATAATCTTTTCAATAAAAATTTTCAGGCAGTAATTATTTATTATGGACTTGGATATTTTCTTTACGGAATTACTGTTTCTTTTGGAGTAAAATTTTTAAATAAATTTGGGTTTAGAAATGCTTTACGTGCAAGTGTTGTTCTAGGAATAATTTTTTATATAATTTTTTATTTTATAGATCAGAATAATTTAAAATACTTAATCCCTTTTTCTATTTTAATTCTTGTTTTTTATCGTTTGTTTTATTGGTTGCCCTACCATGTTAATTTTGCAAAATTTACTAATAAAAAAACAAGAGGCAGGCAAGTTAGTATTATTGAAGCAACTCGTTCTATTTTAGGAATATTTATTCCGCTGATAGCCGGGCTTATTGTTAGTTATTTTGATTTTGATGTTCTTTTTGTTATTGCAATTATTCTTTATTTTATTTCCGGTATTCCTTATTTAACAATTACAAAAACCAGAGAAAAATTTGTCTGGACAGTTAAAGAAACATGGAGATATTTTTTTTCAAAAAGGAGAAGAAAAACTGTTTTAGCTTATATGGCCGATGGAGCTGAAAATGTAATTGGAATAGTTGTTTGGCCAATTTTTATTTATCAACTTTTAGACGGCGATTACTTTAAAGTGGGCGCTATTTTTACTTTAATTATTGCTATTTCTGTTGTGGCGCAACTTTTTTTAGGCAAATACATAGATTTAAAAGTTAAAAAAGAAAAAGTTTTAAAATGGGGGAGTTTCTTGTATTCTTTTGGATGGTTAATTAAGATTTTTATTTCAACTGCTTTTCAAATTTTTGTTGCTGGCGCCTATCATAGCATTAGCAGTATTTTTCTAAGAACGCCCTTTGACGCTTTAACTTATGAAATAGCGGCTGATCAAGAGCATTATGTTGATGAATTTACTGTTTTGCATGAAATGGCTATTCAATTTGGAAAATCCTTAATGGCTATTTTGGTTATTCTTATTTCATTCTTTTTTGCTATTCAATGGGTTTTTATTTTAGCGGCATTAGCCAGTATTATTTTAAATCTTTTAGAGAAGAAGAATAGTATAATAAATAAGATTTAGTATGAAAAAAGAAGTAGATTATAAACAGCGTTTTAAGAATAAAAAAATTACAGTTATGGGGCTTGGGCTTTTAGGTCGCGGGATTGGCGTGGTAAAATTTTTAGCAGAATGCGGAGCTGATTTGTTAGTAACTGATTTAAAGAATAAGAAAGAGTTAGAATTTTCCTTAAATAAGTTAAAAAAAATTAAAAATATTAAATATGTTTTAGGCAAACATAAACTAGCTGATTTTAAAAAATGTGATATTATTATTAAGGCAGCAGGAGTTCCATTTGACTCTCCATACATTAAAGAGGCGCGAAAGAATCATATTCCAATAGAAATGGACGCATCGCTTTTTTCAAAATTATCTTCAGCAACAATAATTGGAGTTACAGGAACTCGCGGAAAATCAACAGTTACAAATATAATTTATAATTCATTAAAAAAACATTCATTAAAAAACAAGAATGTTTTTTTAGGTGGGAATATTAGAGGAATCGCTACTTTACCTTTGCTTAAAAAAGCAAAAAAGGGTGATGGTGTTGTTTTAGAGCTTGATTCATGGCAGCTGCAAGGTTTCGGCGATTCAAAAATAAGTCCTCAGATTGCTGTTTTTACTAATTTTATGTGTGACCATATGAATTATTATAAAGGAGATATGCAGCGTTATTTTTATGATAAAGCAAATATTTTTAAATATCAGAATAGAGATGATTATTTAGTTGTCGGCGAACAAGCAGGGCAGGAAATTAAAAAAAGATTTAAAAATAAAATTAAAAGTAAAATTATTCAAATAAAAAATTATATTCCTAAAAATTGGAAAATCAATTTAATTGGAGAACATAATAAAATAAATATTGCTTTGGCAGTAGAAGCTCTGAAGATTTTAGGATTAAGTAGTTCTGTAATTAAAAAAGGAGTGGAAGATTATAATGGAGAGCTGGGCCGACTTGAGTTAGTCAGAAAATTTAAAGGTGTCGCTTATTATAATGATACAAATGCGACAACGCCCGACGCCCTTATGGCTGCGCTAAAAGCTCTGGGTAAGAAAAATATTATTTTAATAGCAGGCGGGGATGATAAGGATTTGAATTATAAAGAAATAACAGAATTTATTATTAAGACAGTAAAAATATTAATTTTGATTGAAGGGACAGCTACTAATAAAATTATTTCATATTTACCAAAGTCGGTAGATGTTGTTAATAGTATGAAAAAGGCATTTAGAAAAGCAAAGAAATTTTCTCAAAAAGGCGATATTATCCTTTTATCTCCAGGCGCAGCCAGTTTCGGAGTTTTTAAAAATGAATATGATAGAGGAGAGCAATTTACAAAACTGGTCAGGAGTTTATGAATCAAAATATATTTGAAGAAATAAAAAAAATTCATTTTATTGGCATTGGCGGTATTGGGGTTTCAGCTTTGGCGCAGATGATGCTTTTAAATAAGAAAAAAGTGATTGGTTCGGATATATTAGTCGGGCCTGCTTTGGAACAAATTAAAAAATCAGGCGCTAAGGTTTTTATTGGCCATAAAAAATCAAATCTTGCTAGAAACACAGATATAATTATTTATTCTCCCGCTATTAAGCAGGATAATCCAGAATTAATTCAGGCGAAAAAACTAAATATTCCTGTTTATTCATATCCTGAAGCACTTGGATTAATTTCAAAAAATAAATACACTATTGCAGTTTCTGGAACTCATGGCAAAACTACAACTACAGCTATGTTGGCTGAAGTAATGATTTCAACTAAAAAAAGTCCAACAATTATAATTGGCGGTTTCTTAAAAGAACAAAAAAGAAATTTTATTTCAGGTAAGAGTAAATATTTTATAGTTGAGGCCTGTGAATATAAAAAATCATTTCTTAATCTTTTTCCAGATATTTTAATTATTACTAATATTGACAATGATCATCTGGATTATTTTAAGAATATTAAGAATATTCAAAATGCTTTTGCTAAATTAATTAGTAAAGTTCCTCAAAACGGTTTTATTATTTGCAATTTTAAAGAGCAAAATACAAAACAGGCCTTAAAATTGGCTAAAATAAAAGCGAAAGTAATTGATTATATTAAAGAGAAAAGACTTAAGTTAGAAATTCCAGGTAAACATAATATTGAAAACGCGCAAGCAGTTTTAGCGGTTGCTAAATTAGTTAATGTTAAAAAAGAACAAGTTGAGAAATATTTAAAAAAATATCTTGGCGTTTGGCGAAGATTTGAATACAAAGGCAGAACAAAAAAAAGGGCTTTAATTTATGATGACTACGCTCATCATCCAGCAGAGGTTAAAGCAACACTCAAAGCAATTAAAAATAAGTTTTCTGATAAAAAAATTATTGTTGTTTTTCAACCACACTTGTATTCTAGAACAAAGTTTTTATTAAATGATTTTGCCAAAAGTTTTAATTACGCAGATCAAGTAATTATTACAGATATTTACGCAGCAAGAGAGAAAAAGGATAAAAGCATTCACGCTAAAGATCTGGTTAAGGCAATAAGAACGAAGGCCGTTGACTCTGTTCAATATATATCAGACTTTAAAGAAATTATTAAATATCTTAAAAAGAACATTAATAAAGATGATGTAATTATGACCATGGGCGCAGGAGATGTTTATAAAATCGGGGAAAAGTTAATTGTTAAGTAGTGCAATAATAAATAAAAAACACTAGACTTCAGTGTTTTTTTTGTGCTCTATTCTGAAAATAGTTCGAACACATTTCGCCGCCGCAGGCGGCGACGGCAAGCCCCCCAAAATTTGAGCGGCTTCGCCGAGAACTTTGACAATTTCAAGTTTTTCTATGAGTTAATCATAACTCATTACAGTAAATTTTTCAAGAAAAATGAGCTTGAAAAATTTACTGCTCTGGCGACAAATTCTTTTTAGAAAATAAAAAAGAGAGACCTTAATTGTAAGGTCTCCCCGTAATGTTTTCTTTACTAGTTAATTTTTTTCGGCCGACTTGGCCTAAAACCGTTTTTCCAGATATAGATTGCAATAGACGGCCGGAACTTCTGGGGAGGCGAATTATTTAAGCGAAAACGCTCCGGGTCTTCGCCTTTGAAAAGCTCGGATCCGAAAAGAACAACAAACTCACGATGCTTAAAGTTATTAGGGTTGAATCGGGCGAAAGAATCTCCTTCAATATTATCCCTCATGTATCCGGTTAAGCAAGCTACTTCTCGCTCAAACTGTTGTTCAAACTCTTCTTGAATGATTCTCTCCGTTCGTTTTTTCTCTTCCGGCGTCAGAGGATAGAAAGCGGTATTTGCAATATATCTGTCAACTTCTTCCTGATTGAGACCGGGTACAAAAAATTCGTAAAGTCGCCAACGATGTCTAAGGATAGGTAAGTTCCAGGTAGCACCGTCGTGGTAAAGAATAGGTATGGTTGTTGTTGACCCTGATAATTTGTTGTCGAAAGTAGTGAGGTCGGGGTAGTGCCCGCGGCCATAGAAGTATCGTGTGCAAACCCAACCGTATTCAATAGTATCTCTTGGGTCAAAGCGAAAAGGTTGTTTTACTCGAGACCAGATTTCCTGTGAGATGCTTTGCGGCTCGCTATGAGATTTTGAGACAATTACTTCGTTCATTTGATTTCACCTCCTTATTTCTTTTTTTGTGTTAAGGTACAAAAGCTGCATCAATTCAGTCAAAAACTACCATTTCCGAAACTTTAAAGTAGTATAGTAAATAACAACACCAACCCCGCACTTGGTGCGGGGGAGGCGAACCAACGAAATTTGACTTTTCCTTACTTGGTGCCCAGGGCGGGATTTGAACCCGCACAGCCTTACGACCACAAGCCCCTCAAGCTTGCGCGTCTACCAATTCCGCCACCTGGGCTTATTTCTTTTCAGTTAGTGTTTCTTTATTGTTTGGCTGTTTTTAATTTCTTTAAGTCGGGATTTTTTAGCTGATTTATGGCGAATATAGTAAAGCTTAGCGCGTCTGACTTTATGCCTTTTAACTACTTCTATTTTTTCAATAAATGGCGCGTGAATAGGAAAAATTCTTTCTACTCCAATTCCCTTGCTCATTTTTCTAACTGTGATAGTCGCATTAATATTTTTGCCATGTTTTTTAGCAATAACAAGCCCTTCAAAGATTTGAATTCTTTGCTTATCTCCTTCTTTAATTTTTTGATGGACACAAACAGTATTTCCTGATTTAATATCAGGCAAATCTTTCTTTAATTGTTTTTTATTAAATTCGTCTAAC
Organism: uncultured Candidatus Saccharibacteria bacterium; assembly: GCA_964494655.1. Lineage (GTDB taxonomy): Bacteria > Patescibacteriota > Minisyncoccia > Portnoybacterales > UBA2143 > JAHJQT01. The sequence goes on from CAZBRM010000006.1 coordinate 8,361, forward strand.
TGATTCATTGTTTTGAATTTCTTTTAATGTATCTTTTAAATCTTTTGGAAGCTCTGATTTGAATTCCATTATCTTACCATCAGGCATTTTAAATTTCAAGTATTCAGCGTGCAAAAACTGTCTGGTCAGTTTTTTAGGGCAAATCTGTCTTTTAAACTTATATTGCTTATCTCCAACAACTGGATGCCCAATTGATTTTAAATGAATTCTGATTTGATGTGTTCGGCCTGTTTTCGGATAAACTTCTAATAAAGTATAATTTCCGTCCTTGATGGAAAAATTTTTTATAACTCTATATTCTGTCCAGGCTTTTTTTGATTTATCATCTAATAAGACGCTTCTTTTTCTGTGGTCTTTTTTTGATAAGCTAATTGATTTTGTGATTGTTCCTTTTTTATCTTTAACTTTTCCGTGAACTAGAGCTAAATATTTTTTAACGACTTTTCTATCTTTAAATAAATTTTTTAAATATTCAAAAAATTTATTATTTTTAGCTACAACTATTAAACCAGATGTATCTTTATCTAATCGATGAACAATACCAGGTCGGAGTGGGTCTTCGCCAACATTTTTTATCTCTGGATAATAGGCGAGTAATTCATTAACTAAAGTATTTTTTTGGTCTTGATTAATTGGATGAACTATCAAATTAGTCGGTTTGTCTATTACAATAATATCTTTATCTTCATATATAATTTTCATAATTTTGGTGGACCGAACAGGACTCGAACCTGCCGCCTCCGCAGTGCAAGTGCGGCGCTCTACCAGATGAGCTATCGGCCCAATAAACATAAAATACCAGAATTTAAGCCAAAAAGCAATAAAGCCCCGTCATCCGACGGGGCATAATGTGGGCGATACTGGATTCGAACCAGTGACCTTCTCGATGTCACCGAGACGCGCTAACCAACTGCGCCAATCGCCCGTGGTGGGCGTGGAGGGGATCGAACCCCCGACCATCTAGATATAAGCTAGATGCTCTACCACTGAGCTACACGCCCGCAAATATATTTTAACACTAAATTTTCTTTTTCATCAATTTTTCAAACTGCTTTCTTTCAATAACCTCTTTCTTTATAAGTATTTGGGCGATTTGATTTAGTTTTTTTCTGTTATTAATAAGAAGTCTTTTGGCTATTTTATGAGCATTATTAATAAGCTTTGATACTTCTTTATCTATTTGAAAAGCAATTTCTTCAGAATAATCTTTTTCTGTGGCGAGTTCTCTGCCAAGAAAAATCATTTCTTCTTTTCCTCCAAATGTTCTTGGGCCTAATTTTTCGCTCATGCCGTATTTAGTTACTAATTTGCGCGCTAGTTCAGTAGCTCTTTGTAAATCATTTGAAGCGCCAGTTGTGAGTTCGTTAAATACAAGTTTTTCAGATGTGTATCCTCCTAATAAAACAGTTAATTCATCAATAAATTCAGAACGTGTATAAAGATGTTTGTCTTCTATAGGTAGTTTTAATGTATAGCCAGCAGCAGATCCTCTTGAGATAATTGATATTTTTTGGACTGGATCAGTATTTGGCAGTAAGGCGGCTACTAAAGCATGGCCTGATTCATGATAAGCGGTAATTTCTTTTTCTTTTTTAGAAAGTATATTACTTTTTCTTTCAGGTCCTAAAAGTACTTTCTCAATACATTCTTTTAATTCGTCCTGGCTTATTTTCTTTTTATTTCTTCTTGCTGTTAAAATAGCTGCTTCATTAACAAGATTAGCTAAATCAGCGCCTGAAAATCCAGGAGTTCTTTCTGCAATTTCTCGAAGATTAACATCTTTTTCAAATGGCTTATTTCTAGAGTGAATTTCTAGAATTTTTTTTCTATCTTTAATATCAGGTAAATCCAATGTAATTCTTCTGTCAAAGCGTCCAGGACGAAGTAATGCTGGATCAAGAACATCAGGTCTGTTCGTCGCGCTTATAAGAATGACGCCTGTATTTGTTTCAAATCCGTCCATTTCAACAAGTATTTGATTAAGAGTTTGTTCTCTTTCATCATGTCCGCCTCCAATGCCAGATCCTCTTTGTCTGCCAATTGCATCAAGCTCATCAATAAAAATTAACGCTGGGGCATTTTTTTTAGCTGTTTGGAAAAGGTCTCGTACTCGCGAACTGCCAACTCCTACAAACATTTCAACAAATTCTGATCCAGACACGCTGAAAAAAGGAACAATTGCTTCGCTGGCAACAGCTCTTGCTAAAAGTGTTTTTCCTGTTCCGGGCGCTCCAACAAGCAATACTCCTTTTGGAATTTTTGCTCCTAAATCAATAAATTTTTTAGGTGTTTTAAGAAATTCAACTATTTCCTGCAATTCTTCTTTTGCTTCCTTTAAGCCAGCGACATCTTTAAATCCTACTTTATTTTTTTCATCTTTTGGATTAATTAAGCGGGCTTTAGAGCGTCCGAATGTGAATGCTTTCATTTGACCTTTTTGAGCTCCTTTAAATATAAACCAAAAGAAAAAACCAATAATGAGTAGAGGAAAAAAGAAAGGCAAAATAGCTCCCATCCAAAAAGCTGTTCCTGATTCTCCTTTTATTTCTAAATTAACTAATTTTAATTTTTCTGGATTAACTCCATAATTTTTTAATGATTCTGTTAATGAAGTTTCTTTTTCTTTTGTAGCTTCTTTTTTCGTATCATCTTTTAATTTGATTTCTAGTTTGTCTCCTTTAATAATAATAGTTGATATATTTTCCTGATTAATTTCTTCAACTAAATTACTTAAAGATATTCCTTCTGCTTTTTCTGTTGAATTATCAAAAAGAGCGAAAAAACTAGCGATTGCCAGAAATATTAAAAAAGCAATAATTAAATTTTTAACCAGATATTTCATATTGTTTATATATTTTTTACTCCTAAGATCATTTTATGCGCTTTAGGAATAAATGATAATATTTCAAAATCATAAGTTTCTCCTATTGTAATAGCATCTTCCATTTCTTTGTTTTGTTTTGAAAATTCAGAAAGATGAATCATTCCATAAATTCCTTTTTTTATTTCAATAAATGCTCCGGATGGGTTGAACTTAATAACTTTGCCTTTGACTGTTTGCCCATTTTTATAATCTTCTTTAATATTTTCCCAAGGATCCTTTTTAAGCGCTTTAATAGAAAGAGATACTTGTCCGTTGCGTATATCAATTATTTGGGCTTTGACTTTCTCATTTTCCTTAAGCACCTGTTTGGGATGATCTATTATCTGCCAGTCAAGTTCTGATATATGAATAAGGCCTTCTATATTTTCATCAAATTTAATAAAAGCTCCAAAATTAGTTAAAGCAGTAACAGTTCCTTTAATTACGTCTCCTTTTTTGTAATTACTTAGATTCTCATATATTTTTTTCTCTTGAGAGGCCTTTTCTGAAACAACTAATTTATCTGTCTTTTTATCTAGTCCAATAATTTTAACTTTCATTTCTTCGCCTATAAATTTATTAAGTTCTTTGAGAATTTTATTTTTATCTCCGTCTTCCACTTTTGGATAATTATCAGATGAAAGCTGTGATACAGGAAGAAATCCTATTATTCCTGATAATCTTATGACTAATCCTCCTTTATTAGCTTCAATTACTTTAACAGAAACAGTTTCGTTTAACTCTTCTTTTTTATTAATATCAGACCATCCTTTTTCTATATTCGCTTCTTTTAATGATAATTCAATATAATTATCTTCATTTTCTGAGTCCAGAACTAAAGCTGAAATTCTTTTACCAATTTCTAAATCTCTAATCATATCTTTGTTTTCTCTTAACTCAGCTCCATAAATAACTCCAGTGCCAAAAGGTTCTAATTCTAGTATTAATTCATTGTTGCTTATTTTTATAATTTTACCCTCAACTATATCTCCTGGCTGAGGAAGGAAAGATGTTTCTTTCTCTTTAATAAGCAATTCTTTCATTGTTTTTGGTTCTTTTTTAGTCATAAGTATTAACATTTTAACAAATAATATATTGAAGTATAGCTTAAGATTGCTGACTTGGCAAGAGTCTGAATACATGATAAAATTATAATATTATATTTATGATTATAAATTGGTATGGGCATTCTTGTTTCAAAATAACTAATCAAGGAGGTCGTTTGATTATTATAACTGACCCGTTTGATAAAAAAATCGGATTGAATCCGCCTCGTTGTAGTGCGGATATTGTGACTGTTTCTCATCAGCACTATGACCACAACAATACTAAAACAATCACAGGGATGGAAGATAGTAAACCATTTATTGTTGACAGTCCTGGTGAATATGAAATTAAGGGAGTCAGTATAGTTGGCTGCCGTAGCTTTCATGACAAAGAAAAGAAAGAGCAAAACATTATATATTTGATGGAAATTGATAGAATAAGAGTTTGTCATTTAGGAGATTTAGGACAAGATAAATTAGAAGACAAGCAAATAGAAAAAATTGGAAACGTTGATGTTTTAATGATTCCTGTTGGGGGAAATTATACTATTGGAGCAAAAAGAGCTGTAAAAATAATTAATCAGGTTGAGCCAAGTATTGTTATTCCTATTCATTATAAGCTCCCAGGGCTTAAGATAAATCTGGATGATGTTAAAGAATTTTTAAAAGAAATGGGATTAAATGGCATAGCGCCAGTTGATAAGCTAACTGTGAAAAAGAAAGATTTACTTGGAAAGCAAATAGAAGTGGTTGTCATGAAGCCATAAATAATTAAAATGTCGTTAATTGATTTTATTCAAAAAATTCAAAAAAAGCCTCGTTATGTCCGCATTCAATTTTTATGGGCATCTGTTTTTATTTGCATGTTTTTTATTGTTTCTATCTGGGTTTTTTCTTTGAAATATTCTTTATCAGTTGAAGATGATAATAAAAAAGATGATAACAACATTAGCAATAATATGATTTCTTTAAAAGACGCTTTTAAGGCGAGTATTAGTGCTTTTTTTGAAAAAGAACCAGAAAATGATTCTGAACAAATAGAATTTGAAACAGAAACAGAGAGCATTAATGCATCAAATGAAATAAAACCGGCTAAATTGCCGCTTTCTCAATAAATATATTATGGAAATAGGTCATATTAAAAAATATTCAATCACTAAAGAAATGGAAGAATCGTATTTAGATTACGCTATGAGCGTAATTATTTCGCGCGCCTTACCTGATGTTCGCGATGGCCTCAAACCTGTTCATCGTCGTATTTTATACGCTATGCACGGATTGGGATTGACGAATTCTTCTAAATACAGGAAATCAGCTACTGTTATTGGTGAAGTTTTGGGAAAATACCATCCTCATGGTGATGCTGCTGTATATGATTCTTTAGTAAGAATGGCTCAGGATTTTTCATTAAGGTATCCATTAATTGACGGACAAGGAAATTTTGGATCAATGGATGGAGATAATGCAGCAGCTTTTAGATATACTGAAGCAAAAATGTCTAAAATTACTGATGAAATGCTTTTAGATATCGGAAAAGGAACAGTAAATTGGATTGATAATTATGATGGGACTCGCAAGGAACCAGTTGTTTTTCCTGCAAAATTACCTCAGCTTTTACTGAATGGCGTTATGGGTATTGCTGTTGGAATGATGACGAATATACCTCCTCATAATTTAGGAGAAATAATTGATGGAATACTTTATTTTATTGACCATCCAGAAGCAACAGTAAAAGATCTTTTTCAATTTATTAAAGGACCTGATTTTCCAACTGGCGGTGAAATTTATAATCGTAAAGGAATGATTCAAGCATATAGTTCAGGCAAAGGTCCTATTGTTATAAGAGCCAAAACGAAAATTACTGAAGATAAAAAAGGCAAATTTCAAATTTTAGTTACTGAAATGGTTTATGGCGTCAATAAAGCTAATTTGATAATTAAAATAGCTGACTTAGTGAAGAATAAGAGAATACAAGGCATTAAGGATATTCGCGATGAATCAAATAAGCAAGGAGTAAGAATTGTTATTGATTTGAAAAACGACGCCTATCCTAAGAAAATACTTAATCATCTTTTTAAATTTACTGATTTGCAAAAAACATTTCATATGAATATGCTTGCTTTAATTAATGGAATCCAGCCGCAAGTTTTATCCTTAACTGATTTTTTAGAAGAGTATATCAAACACCGTCAAGAAATTATTATTAGAAAAACTAAATTTGAATTAAATCAGGCAAAAGAAAGAGCTCATATTTTGATGGGATTAAGTAAAGCGCTTGATAATATTGATGCCGTTATAAATACAATCAAAGAATCCAAAAACAAGGAAGAGGCGCGTAAAAACTTAATGAAGAAATTTAAATTCAGTGATAGGCAAGCAGAAGCTATTTTAGAAATGAAATTACAGACATTGGCTGGTCTAGAGCAGAAGAAAATAAAAGATGAATTAAAAGAAAAAAAGCAATTAATTAAGGAATTAGAAGTATTGCTTAAAAGTCCTAAAAAAATATTAACTGTGATTAAAAAAGAACTCAAAAAATTAAAAGAGCAATACAATGACGAAAGACGAACCAAAGTTTATGCTAATCCAGTAGGCGAATTAAATATAGAAGAATTAGTTCCAAAAGAAGATTGCATAATTATATTAACAGAAGGAGGTTATATAAAAAGAGTTAATCCTCAGTCATATCGTGTTCAACATAGAGGAGGTAAAGGAGTTGTTGGAATAACCCCCAGAGAAGAAGATGCAGTAGGATATTTTATGCATGCTTCAACGCATGACAATATTTTATTCTTTACTGATAAGGGACGCGTTTTTAAATCAATGGCTTATGAACTTCCTGAAACAAAAAAAATAGCTCGCGGACAAGCTATTGTTAATATTTTACAATTAGGTCCGAATGAAAAGGTTGCAGCTGTTCTTAATATCAGCAAAGGAGATGATGCTGAATATTTGGTAATGTCTACTGAAAATGGTATAATTAAAAGAACGAAAACAGATGATTTTTCTAATGTTCGCATTAGCGGTTTGATTGCAATTAAATTAAAAAAAGAAGATAAACTTAAATGGGCTGATTTTACTTCTGGCAAGGATGAAATTATGTTGGTTACAGCAAAAGGTCAGAGTATTCGTTTTAAAGAGAATGATGTTAGAGTTATGGGCAGAGCAGCTGCTGGCGTCAAGGGCATTAATCTAAGAGATGATGATAAATTAGTAAGAATGGATATTATAAGAGATGGTAAAGATAAAAAAGATTTAAAAATTTTAGTTGTTACTCAAAATGGATTTGGCAAGAAAACAGATTTGAAATATTATAAGCTTCAAAAAAGAGGCGGTATAGGAATTAAAACAGCTAAAATTAACAATAAAACAGGAGATATTGTCGTAAGTCAGATATTAGATAAAGAGCAAGAAGATCTAATTGCTATTTCTAAAAAGGGTCAAGTGATTAAGACAAAACTTAAAAGTGTTTCTTGTTTAAACAGAGCAACTCAAGGAGTTAAAATTATGAAATTAAGGCAAGGCGATAAAGTTGTTTCAGTAGCTTGTATATAAAAATTTATGCAAAATAATACCAATGGGTTTCTTCATCCCAAAGAAATTTTAAAACAGATAGGTATTCACAATAATATGAATATTGCTGATTTTGGTTGCGGTAATGGTTATTTTAGTATTCCGATGGCAGAAATTGCTGAACAGGGGCGCGTTTACGCTTTGGATATTATGAAAGATACGCTAGAAGCAGTTATGAGTAAAGCAAAATTGAGAAATATATTAAACATTGAAACAGTTCATTGTAATCTTGAAATTTCTAATGGTTCAAAATTAAATAATAAATCAATAGATTTAGTTCTTTTGCGAAATATTTTATTTCAGTCACAAAAGAAATCTAAAATAATCAAAGAGGCAAAAAGAGTTTTGAAAGATAATAGCAGGCTTGTTCTTATAGAATGGATTAAAGATTCTTCTTTAGCGCCTAAAGACTGTTGGTTGATTTCAAAAGAAGAAGCGCAGCAATTGGTCAAATTAGAAGGATTTGATTTTGAAAAAGAATTAGAAATAGATAATCATCATTACGGACTTGTTTTTAGAAAATAAATATCATAATTTTTAATTTTGTGTTTAAAATAAAAACAATTACTATTTATACGTTTATTGCTCCTATTTTTGTTTTTGCTTTAGCAATTTCTTTTCCAGGATGCAAATCTAGTCCATTAGAACAAACGGAATTAGAATTTTGGGGAGCTTTTGATGATTCTGATGTTTTTAATGAATTGATTGCTGATTTTAACAGTGAATTTCCAAGAACTAAAATTAAATATTACAAAAAGGTTTATTTAACATACGAAAAAGATTTACTTGAAGCAATGGCAAGCGGGAGAGGTCCTGATATTTTTATGATTCATCATACCTGGGTGCCTAAATATGAAGATAAAATTTGGGCTGCTCCATCTGATTTAGTTTTAATCAAGGATATTCAGGACAATTTTGTTGATGTTGTTTATAAAGATTTTGTTATAGATGGTTATGTTGTTGCTCTTCCTTTAAGTGTTGACACATTAGCTCTTTATTATAATAAAGATATTTTTAATACAGTTGGCATTGCTCAGCCGCCTCAAACATGGGAAGAATTTTTAGGTGTTTTAGAGAAATTAACTATAAAAGATGAAAGGGATAATATTATTCGCGCTGGAGCTTCTTTAGGCACAGCAAGAAATGTTAATCGTTCAACTGATATTTTATCACTTTTAATGTTGCAATCAGGCGCTCAAATGATAAATCAAAATAAAACAACAGCTACTTTTAATGGAGCTGTTGAATTAGATAATAAAAATTTTTATCCAGGTCAAAGAGCTTTAGAATTCTATACTGATTTTGCTAATCCTTTAAAATCATCTTATACTTGGAATACAAGAATGCATTATTCTATTGACGCTTTTTACGAGGGAACAACAGCAATGATGTTTAATTATTCTTATCATTTGCCAACAATTAAAGCTAAATCGCCTTATTTAAATTTCGGAGTTGCAAAAATGCCTCAAATTGAAAGTTCAGAAAAAGATATTAATTATGCTAATTATTGGGGCATGGCTGTTTCTCGTAATTCCGAGAATTCAGAACAAGCCTGGGAATTTATAAATTGGCTTACACAGAAAGAAAGTTCAAAGAAGTATTTAGAAAAAACAAAAAAACCAACAGCTCGTAGGGATTTAGTTGATTGGCAAAAGAATGATCAAGATGTAGGTATTTTTGCTGAACAATCATTATCTGCTCAATCATGGTATCAAACTGATAGTTTATCTATTGAAAATATCTTTGCTGATATGATAGAATCAATAGTATTAGGCGAAGAAACTATTAACAAGGCGATTGACAAGTCAATTAATCAAATTAATCTTTTGATGAAATAATAATTTAATGAAAGTTTTAAAAATATTTTTTATTATTTATTTAATTGTTATCGTGTTTATTGGATCTAATTTTGTTGATGCCGGTATTCATACTGGACCGATAGTTCCTTGTAAGGATGATTGTACTCTCTGTCATCTTTGGCATTTAGCGAGTAATATAATTAATTTTATTAGTTTTAATTTAGCTATTCCAATTGCAACTCTTTTATTTATAACAGCAGGCATTATTTTTCTAACGTCAGGCGGAAGTGAACAAAAAGTTGGTTTAGCAAGAAGTATTTTTATTAATACGGTTATCGGCTTGTTAATTATCTTTTGTAGCTGGCTTTTAATTGATACTTTATTGAAAACAATTGCTACTGGCGAAATTAGTGGCGCTTGGAATCAATTTCCTACCTGTCCACCCATAAAATGATAAAAAATATGATTAAGAATATATTTAAAAAAAGTTATTTATTGATTATTTCAATTTTATTATTTGGGTTTTCAGTGGTTGCTATTTATGCAAAAGATGGAGATTCTCCGCCACCAAAAACAGGTGGTTCAATAACAAATCCGCTTAACGCGACTAGTTTTACAGAGTTGATTGGAGGCATTATTGATTGGGTTGTCGCTATTGGCATATTGATTGCTGTTATTATGATTATTTATTCTGGGATATTATTCATGACTTCTGGGGGGAAAGAAGAGAGCGTTACTAAAGCAAGAAAAGCGTTAACATGGTCTATAATTGGTCTAGCTGTTTTGTTAATAGGCAGAGGATGGATTGGGATAGTTAAGAGTCTTATTGGAGGGGAATAATATAAATTAAATAGCCCGCCTTCGTTTTATAAAACTTCGGCGAGGCGCTAAGTTTTCTAACTAAAATAAATTTTAGAGAAAATTTGCGAAAGGGGGTGAAATTTGTGAAAAAAATTAAAAAAATAACATATTCTTTTATTGCTTTTTTATTAGCTTTACCGTTTGTCGTTGGCGCTGCTGAACCAACCATTCCAGCAGAAGGGAGTGTTAATACAATTGATGAAGTATATTTGTTATTTCTTAAAATCGTAAATTATGTTTTTGGTTTTGCTTTTGGAATAGCTATTGTTTTAATAGTTTGGAGTGGAATAAGCTGGATGACTTCTGGAGGAGATGAAATAAAAATAACAACAGCACGCAAGAATCTGCTTTATGGTTTAGTCGGGATAGCTATTATTATTGGAGTTTATACATTGATTAAAATTGTGGCTGGTTTATTAGGTGTTAGTGTAACCATACCTTAGTTAATGTGGTTTAAGATATTTTAAAATATCTTGTTTGTTTAAATTTAAAAAGCCAGGCAGGTTATTTTGCTTTTACCTTGCCTGGCTTTTTGGTTATTTAAGTATTGTTGCTTTTATAAGTATATCTTGTCCCGAGCAAGACATAAGTTCTACTATTCCATTTCCTGTATGCGGTCCGGTTTTACAAGATTTTTCTGTTGTGCTCCATGAAGGAATTTTATGATTAATCCAAATGTATTTTCCTGTTTGGCCTAATTGTTCAAGACGAATCCATCCGCCTGCTTTGAAATGAAGTTCTTTTCCGTTTGTATCACGACTGATTATTGTTCCATCAGCTGTTAGCTTGAAGATTCCAGAGATAACACGATTAGATTTTTTTTCAGTTGAGGTTTTGTTAGTAATTTCTGGTTTTGGTTTATCTATAGATATACTTGAAAATCTCAAATATGCTACTGTTATGAGAAAAATTATTGTGATGATTACAACGCTTCCCATTAAAATTCGTTTCATTCTCTATTCACCTCCTTTTACGTTGCCGGCGAATAATTTAGCGGCCGTGAGCAGATCAGCTTGTTGTGAGCCCTCCACAGAGATTATCTGACGGCTAATTCCTTTTACATCTGCTGTTGTTTCGGTCAAATTAACAGCTTGATTCATGGGAACATTCATGTCAATATACTTTTCTAAAATTTCTTTTTTTGCATCAAGTCTTTTTTTTGCGGCTGTCATTTTAGCTTCTGCGGCTCGCGTTTCTTCAAATGCCTCTTGCGCTTTTTTTGAAAATTTTAGTTTTGCTACTCTAAACGCGGCTATTTTAATGCCGTATAGTTTTTCAACCCCAGAGTCGGCATCAAATTCAAATAAAAGATTTATACGACTAACATTATCTTTATAAAAACGGATAATGTCAATTTCGTCATCAACTAACTTCATATCCCACTTTAAAGGTTTCAGCTTTTTAACCAACTCTTTGATCTTTTCTTCGGATAGTTTTTCTTTAAGATTTTCAAGGGTCTCATCTTTTAATATTAATCCCATTTCAAATGGAAAGGAATGATTTGTTTCTTCTGCTTTATTTATGTAATGATGGGGCGGTTTTTCTAATTGAAGAACACATCGGATTAAAAATTCTATTTCCGTTCGTTCTTCAACAAAAACATCGGAGTTTTTAATTCCGCAGATTTTTCCAACTTCGCTTTCCACGGCTTCGACCATTCCTTCTTCAATGGTTTTTTCTGTCATTTCAATGTAAACATTAAGATCTGCAGGTTTATACTGAACAGATCCTTCGAGAGTAATTTCTAATTTGTCCTTACTTAACGCTACTGCATTAAGTTCTTTGGTTACTAGTTTTTTGGATTTTATGTTTTCTGGCAATAAGTCATCCATTAAAGGTCTTACAAAATTTAATCCTTCTTTTAGTATTAAGATTGTGTTATTTTCTTTTTCAATTCTTTTTTTAAATCTAGTTGGCGCTCCAAAATATACGGTTGGGATAATAATAACTGTATTTAGCGCTAACACAGTAATAATTATAGCAAGCCCTAAACAAAAAAAGCCAATCCAATCAATAAACGCGCCACCTAAAAATGCGCTCAAAATTGTAATCCCTATAATCCACGAAGACATTGCGTTAGAAACAATCTTGCCGGCTTTCAATCCTTCTTCTGTTTTAAACATTTTCCTTTCCTCCTTTTCTGTAATAAGTTTATTAAATTTTTAAAGGGCTGGGAAATCCAGCACTTCATTTGCTAAATTTCATTGTTTATATTATATATAATAAAATAGAAAAAGTCAAGGTTCGAGGGCAAGGGGACTTAACTAGGGACAGTCCCCAAAGCTTTGGGGACTGTCCCTAGTTACTTGATTTAATCAGTAAAAAGTTTAAAATATAAATATGCGGACGTGGCGGAATTGGCAGACGCGCCAGGTTTAGGACCTGGTTCCGGTTACGGAGTGTGGGTTCAACTCCCACCGTCCGCACATGTTTTTATTTCTATTCCTCCTTCTCTTCTATAGGATATAAGTCAGGGGATTTGTAATTAGAATAAAATTCTTGTTTATCAATAAGTTCTCCTTTTTGATAAACTTCTTGAGTAAGGATGGTTTTCATTGAGCCGTCTTCTCCTTTTTCTAAAATATAAGGTCCTTTAACCTTTACTGTTCTGCCATCGTTGGTGCCGTAAAAATTGAAAAATAATTGGTGGCCACTTGCAAATGACTGAATCAGAATATGATTTGGGGTGTTGTTAATAAAGCGTAGGTCAGTCCATGGACTATAAACAGTAGCGTCAAATCCTTGCGGATTATAATATCCTACTGGGAAAGCATGCGGTCTTCTTTGAGTTATTTCTAATCCTGCATTAATTGCCGCTCTGAATATAGTTGTTGAAACTTGGCATAATCCGCCTCCGTATTCTAAAACTGTTTCATCTTTTTTTATTACCATTTCCTGCAGATATCCCTGTTCTGGGCCTGTTTCGCTTATAAAACTATTAAAAGAAAATTCTTCATTCGGATTTATAATTATTCCATTAAGCGTTGCCGTTCCTGTCTTGATATTGTGAATTCTATTTTTTGAAGAACCGTAAAAGTTTGAAGTCCCTTGGCTGATTAGGACGTTAATTCCTAGGCTATTTGTTTGCCCTAATGTTATTTCTGGCAATGATTTGTCAGCTATAATGTTTATTTTTTTATTTGGTTCGCTAGCAAGGATATTATTATTTATTTGTTTAATTGTTTTTTCTGTTTTTATTTCAAATCCAGGCTGATCTGGTATAAAAACAATAGCCGTGCTGCTTGATATTTCTAATTGCGCGTTAGTTGCCGGTTTATTTATATCGTAAGAAATTTTTGATAGATATTTTTTAATTTTATCTTCATTTAAGAAAACACCAAGAATCTGATTGTCAGAATCAATTTCTTTTTCCGGCTTAAACTCAAGCCAATCAATCAAAGTTTCCTTGTTGATTATCCATGTTCTATCTTCAAGAATTAACTGATATGGCTGTTTTGATAATATTTTTTGAGCTTTTTCATTTGCCAAATTAGTTTCATTATTTATTACTGATGGCTCGTCAATGATTAATTCTAAATTAATTGACTCTATAGAAAAATTTGAGGCATTTTTTGATAATTTATTTAATAATTTCCCCCTATTGATTGTTGTTCCTTTTAGTGAGTGTTGAATAGAAAAATTGTCAACTTCTTCGTTAAAAATTAAAGAAGCATTTTGAGCAGGTTTTTCAATATTTTTAAATAATTCAGTTATTTTTTCTTCAAATTTCTCGTTATTTATTTCATAAATAGGATCAGTATTTCGTAAGCCCAATAAAGCGGATAGTTGTTCTTTAATGTTTGTTATAATATTTACTTGATGCGTAATTTGGTAAGTTTTATTAATTGTTTCTTGCAATTTTAATTTGAATCCTAAATCAGATAATTTAACAGGCCAATTATATTCTTGATATAAGAGTATTATCTCTTGTTCACCAAAATCATCACATTGTTTTTTTAATATTTCTTTTGATCTTACAATATTATATCCGCCTAAATTAGCATTTGCTATTTTAGTTCCAAAAGCTATTTTTTCACTATTAACAATTTGAAGAATCAGTATTAAATATATTAGTCCTATAAAAGTAACGAGAAGGCCTGTTATTATTTTACGATAAATTTTCTTCATTCTTCTATAATAACACGCTCAAAACCCCGCAACAATAAGCGGGGTTTTATTTGAGATAATAAAGATTAAGAACTATTCAGCTTTGATTGATATTTTCTTGGTTTTTACTTTTTCTATTTTTGGAAGCCTGATTGTTAAAATGCCATTTTTCATTCCAGCTTCAGCATCGTCAACTTCTACATCTACTGGCAAAATTACAGAGCGGGAAAAAGGACCCCAATAACATTCTTGGTAATAATAATCTTCTTCTTTTGCTTCGTTGTCTTTTTTTCTATTTCCTTTTATAGTGATCATGTCATTAGTCATGCTTATATCAATATCTTCTGGTTTAACTCCTGCAATAGTTGATTTAATAACTATTTCGCTTGGAGTTTGGTATACATCAATAGTAAGCTGTCCCTCTGATTCATCAAGCCAATCTTCTTTTTCATCATCTGATTTTTTTTGAAAAGAAACTTTATTTTCTTTTTTTTCAGAAACGCTTTTTCCAACCGGTTTTACTTCTTTAATTTTAGATACTTTTTCCTTAACAATAGATTCATCTCCAGAAGATTTTTTCTTTCTTTTAACGGTTTCTTTTTCTGATTCTGCCCAGTTAGTTCCAGTTAATTTTTCAAAAAATGATGGTTTTTTAATCATATTAATCTTGAAACTTGAATTATTAAACTTGAAACTAATTTTTGTTTCAGGTTTTATGCTTCATACTTCAAGAACTTATTTTACAAATAGATTTTTGTTTTTTTAATTTTTTAAAACAAAGAGAAATAAATAGCGCTGTAGAAAACAAGAGAACAGCTGTTATAAAAATTAAAATCATCTTATAATTGTCTGTTCTATTAAGCGCTGTGATAATAAGATAATTATAACAACTGTGAAAAATAATAGCAATAGTCAGTCCAATTAATATAAATCTTTTTCTTTTTTTTGCGTTTAAAAGGCCTAAAGCGAGCCAGTAGCCGATTATCCCAGATGCTAAAGCATGAAGCAGTGTTGCGCCTAAAAAACGAAAGCCGATTATTCCAAATGATTCTCCAAAACTGGGAAAAGGACTTTTAAAAACGACAAGTATATTTTCTATAGCGGCGAAACCAAGCCCTGCGATGATACAATATAAAATAACATCAGTTGGTTCATCAAACGCTGGTTTTTTAAGAAATTTATGTTTTATTATTGAATATTTTAGATATTCTTCAACTAATGCTGGTACTAATGTTGCAGCTAAAATTGTTTTAATAATGCTATTATAATTTGTTTGGGATAAAAGAGATGTTAGATCGTAGCTTGGATTAAGTAGCCAGATTAATAGTAATTCCAAAATAATAGCTAGCGGGGCTAGAAGCATTCCCCAGATAAATACTCTTAGAATTATAGAATTAGGTTCAGGATGCTTGTCTTTTTTTAAATAAAAAGACAACCAGATTAAACTAGGTAAAAGACCGAGACAAATGTAAAAAATATATTGCATAAAATTTATTATTTAGGCCATTCTTCAATCATTAATAATTCTTTTTCCTTAAATGATAACGTTTGGTAAATAGCTTCGGTAGAGAATGGAATAAAAGGATGAAGAATTTTTAAGGAATTCAATAAAACATAAGCAAGAATTTCTTTTGTTTTTTGGTCATTTTGTTTTTTAGCTGATTCAATATATTTATCGCAAAAATCATGCCAAAAAAAGTCATAAATTAAATGAGCAGCGCTTCCAAAATGATAGTCTTCAAGATATTTTGTTATTTCCTGGCTTACTTCCTTAAGCTGTTTTAGTATTTTTTTATCCGCTTGAGTTAATTTTGTTTGTAATTCTGGATTCATCATTCTTATTTCAGAATCTCCAATTTGTATTAAAGCGAATCGGCTTGCATTCCATACTTTATTAACAAATTTTTTACCCATTAAAATATTGTCTTCTGAGAATTTCATGTCTTGTCCTTCAAATGCTTGATAAATTAGACCGAAGCGCGTTGCATCAGCTCCGTATTGATTTATTAATTCTAAAGGATCAATTCCTGTTCCTAATGACTTACTCATTCTTTTACCTTGTTTATTGAATACAGTGGCGTGGATGTATATATCTGAAAATGGAGGTTTTTTCATAAATTCTAATCCAGAAAAAATCATTCGGGCTACCCATAAATTAATAATATCGCGAGCAGTACTTAAGGTATTAGTAGGATAATATATTTCTAAATCCTTTGTTTTTTTAGGCCAGCCAAGAGTTGCTAATGGCCACAAGGCAGAAGAAAACCAAGTATCTAAAACATCATCAACTCCATCAATTGGAATTTTATGACCCCACCATATTTGTCGTGAAATACACCAGTCTTTGATATTTTTCAGCCAATCAAAATATACTTTTTCCCAACGTTTTGGATGAAATTTAATTTCCCCGCTTTTAACTGCTTTTATTGCTTTTTCAGCAAGCTGATCCATTTTAAGAAACCATTGGTTGCTTATTAACGGCTCTATAGTATTATTGCAACGATAACAACAAGGGATTTGATGCGAATAATCTTCAATTTTTTCAATTAGATTTTCTTTTTCTAATTTTTCGACAACCTTTTTACGCGCGTCAAGTATTGTTAAGCTAGCAAAATCTTTACCTGCTTTTTTAGTCATACGTCCCTTTTCGCTAATTACTTGAATTGATTTTAAATTATGTTTTTGACCTATTTCAGCGTCAACAAATGAATGAGCTGGCGTAACTTTTACAGCCCCAGTGCCGAATTCAGGATCAATAATTTTATCTGCGATAATGGATATTTCTTTATCAATTAGAGGCAGAATTGCATTTTTCCCAATAAATTTTTTGTAACGAGAATCATTTGGATTAACAGCAACGGCTGTGTCCCCAAGCATTGTTTCTGGGCGGGTAGTAGCAACTATGATGAATTCTTTTGAATCAACCAAAGGATATTTTATGTACCACAAATGACTCTTTTCTTCTTTGTATTCTAGTTCTAAGTCAGATAAACTTGTTTGGCATCTAGGACACCAGTTAATTACTCTTTTGCCCTGATAAATCCAGCCTTTTTTGTAATAATGAAGAAAAGCTGTTTTAACCGCGTTTTGATAATTTTCATTCATTGTAAAAGCGGTTCGAGACCAATCGCATGAGCATCCCATTTTTTTAAGTTGTTCCAAAATTACTTCGCCGTATTTTTTTTGCCATTTCCAGACCTCTTTCAAAAACTTTTCTTTTTCTAAATTATGACGGGTTAGCCCTTTCTTTTTAAGTTCTTTTTCAACTACATTTTGAGTTGCTATTCCAGCATGATCAGTTCCTGGCAGCCACAACGTTTTATATCCCTGCATTCTTTTGAATCTTATTAAAACATCTTGTAAGGTATTATTTAAAGCATGCCCCATATGAAGTTCTCCAGTAATATTTGGAGGAGGAATTACAATTGTATATGTTTTGGCAGATTTTTTTACTTTTAATTTATTAGGATTAAAAAACCCTGACTTTTCCCATTGTTGGTAAATCTTTTCTTCGTTTTCTTTTGAATTGTACGCTTTTGGAAGTTGTTTCATTGATTTTAATATAACAGAATTATTTTTTTAGGTAAACAATCTTAAATTTGCGTTTGCTTCAATATTAAGCCAACTTTGTTTAAGAGTTGGCTTCTTTCTATGCCCAGCTATGCAGGCAATCATAGCAGCGTTATCGGTACATAATTTTATTTGAGGCATTTGAAAATTAACATGATTCAATTCTTTTTTAACAGTCAGTTCCATCTGTTTTCTTAATTCTTTATTAGCGGCTACGCCGCCCGAAAGCATTACATTTTTAACCTTATATTCTTTTGCTGCTTTTATAGTTTTATAAACCAAAACATCAATGGCTGCTTGTTGAAACGAAGCAGCCATGTCGTTGATATATTGATTATTAATTTTTTTAGGATTTTGTTTTTTTACTTCATAAAGAACAGCTGTTTTTAATCCAGAAAAAGAAAAATCAAGATTTTGCCTATTGATCATTGGCCTGGGTAAATTAAATTTTTTAGGATTTCCTTTTTCTGCTTTCTGTGAAATAATTGGTCCTCCTGGATAGCCAAGTCCAAGCAATTTTGCAACTTTATCAAAAGCTTCTCCAACAGCGTCATCACGTGTTTCTCCCAGAAGCTTATATTGACCATGTTTCTTCATTAATACTAATTGTGTATGTCCGCCTGAGACGATTAAGCAGAGAATAGGAAAATTTAAAGTTGAATTTGAATTATCGAGCCAGTTGGCATAGATATGTCCTTTAATATGATTAATTCCTATAATCGGTTTTTGCCAGTTATAGGCGAGCGCTTTGGCGAAATTAACACCGACTAATAGAGAAGGGATTAAGCCAGGACCGACAGTCACAGCGATTAAATCAATTTCAGGATTTTTTGCTTCTTTCAACGCTTGTTTAAGGCATGGCCCAATATTTTTCAAATGTTCGCGAGCCGCTAGATTAGGAACTATACCTCCATAAGCGGCATGTACTTTTATTTGCGATGAAACAATATTTGATAAAATCTTAAAACCTTTAGTATTTTTTTTAACCAAGGCAATGCCAGTATCATCGCATGATGTTTCTATTCCTAAAATAATCATACTGCAACTTTACAGGATTCCTTGTTTTTTTTCAAATTTTTGGTAGAATATTAAAGATAATATGGCCCCATCGTCTATCGGCAGGACGCTAGGTTTTCATCCTAGTAAGAGGAGTTCGACTCTCCTTGGGGCTACTAAGATTTTCTTGTTGAAAATGAAAAAGGGAAGCTTAGTTAGCTTCCCCTTTATATTTTCCCGCTCAAAAAACTAAAAAGAAGATATTCCTCCTTTTAATCTTCTCTCCAAAGAACTTATGGTTTCTCTTAATTCAGGATCTTTTTTTGTTTCTTCTTTTAATTTATCAAGACTATAGATCACTGTAGAATGACCTCGACTTACCAATCTCCCAATTAATTTTAAAGGTTGGGCAGTTAATTCTTTGCATAAATGAAAATAAATTCTCCTGGGCAGAGAATACGCCTTTTTTCGTGATTTAGATTTAATCATTTGAATGTCTGCCTTAAAAAAGGCACAAACAGTTTCAAGTATTTCTTTTAAAGTCAATTCTCCTTTCTGAGAAAAATATAGTCCCAAAACTTCGTTTACTGTTTCTTTGATAGGAGTCTCAGGACAGAAATTTATCCTTGTTTTAATATTTTCTAGAATTCCTATCAATTGACGAATGTCTCTTATTGGAATTGTGGCAAGATAGATGATAACATCTTTAGATATCGGCAATTTCATGTGTTTAGCATAAGAAACAATAATCTTGCTAATTGTCTGCGAATTAGGAAAATGAATCTCAGTTCTTAAGGCACTAGAAATTATCGATTTCAACTCTTCTAGAAGATTCAATCCTTCAAGAAAAATTGAAGATGTTAATACTATCTTAACTTTTCTTTCAGCCAGCTTTTTTAAAATCGATAAAAGAAGAAGCTGATTTTTTCTATCCCTTTTCAGAAAATGAATCCCATCAAAAACAAAAGCCTGACAATCCAATAATTTCTGCTGCAACTCTTCTAGTTGTTCTTTTTTAGCAGATATAAAGATATTGCCATCAACATAAACAAATTTCTTTCCTGTTTCCGCCATGGCGGAACACAAGCTTTCGGTTAGATGTGTTTTCCCCAATCCTGTTTCCGCCAAAATTAAGATTTTCTTGCCATAAACTTGTTCATCTTTGGCAAACATTTTTGTCAGCCAAAAAACAAAACTGTTCTCTTCTCCGACAACAAAATTCTTGAACCTAAAAGCAGGGTTCAAAGAATCTATCCTACTTTTGAAAATATCTATTATAGTCATTTTTCTCTCCCTGTTTTTAAGGTTCTAGCCGATAAGTCCATACTTGACTTTAAGACAAAATCACATTTTTGTCAATTGCTTTGACAAAACGACATTATTGTGTTATTTTTACTTAAAGATGAAAAACAAGTTTTTAGCTATATTCTTAATATTTATCTGGGGAGGTATTTTTGTCTTTCCGGTAAATGCTTTTGAAATAAAAGAAACATATCCAAGAACAGCTAATTATTATCTTCAACCATTAGTTCCTGAAAATGATTATGACGCTTTATCTAAATATGATCTGCTTATTCTAGACATTGACACGCAAACAATTGATGCTTCTATGTTTGATTATCTTGAAGAAAAAAATGAAGATATTAAATTTTTAGCATATATTCCAAGCCAAAGCGTTAACACACAAGATTTAAGTTCTTGGGCGCGCTGGCGCAGATTGATAAATGAGAAAGTTAGTAATAATGACTGGTGGCTCAGAGATAGCAATAATGAAATTATTAGTTTTTCTGATATTTGGCCAACAATTAAATTTGTTAATCCTGGAGAAAACTGGTCAGATTATTTATCTGATTTAATAGCTGATGACGCAATGCAAAGAGATATCTGGGATGGAATTTTCTATGACATGGTTTTTGCTAATTTGAGTTGGTTGAATCATGGAGATATTGATATAGATAATGATGGAGAAAAAGAAAGCGTTGATGAGATTAATGAATATTGGCGGATGTGTATGAATGAATTAATTAAACAGACAAAAGAAAAAATAGACAGTAATCTTTTAATAGCTAATGTAGATATGCCTAATTATTATGGGGAAGAATTGAATGGATTAATGATGGAAAATTTTCCTGTTAAATGGATGGGCGAGAACAGTTGGTCTATTTTAATGGATTATTATTTAAATAATCTTCCTAAGACAAATTTATCTCCTCAAATTTATATCATTAACGCTAATACTGAAAATACTGGGACAATGAATAATTTTAGAAAAGTAAGATTTGGATTAACAAGCGCTCTTTTGGGTGATGGATATTTTTCCTTTGATTATGGAGATGAGTCTCATGCTCAAACATGGTGGTACGATGAATACGATGTTAGTTTGGGAAAAGCTCAGTCAGGGGAATATAATTTACTTGGTAATGGGGATCAAGTAATAAAACCGGGATTATGGCGAAGAGATTTTGAAAATGGGATTGCTTTGATTAATTCTACTGATCAGAAACAGACATATGTTTTTAATAATGAAGAATTTGAATATATTAATGGAACTCAAGACAGAAGAATGAATAATGGTTCAAAAACAAATTGGATAAATTTGGAATCAAAAGATGGAGTGGTTTTATTGAAGATAAATAAGGAAATTAAAAATGATATTTTTAATAATGGAGTTTTTGTTCGTGTTTTTAGCGATAAAGGAGAACAAACAAGAAATGGATTTTTTACTTTTAAAGATGGATTTTTAGGGAATAGTAATATTTTAATTTCAGATATTGATGGTGATGGAATTGATGAAGTTCTAACTGATGAAGATGGAGTAATTTATATCTACAAAAATGGAGAGAAAACAGAATTAATAACTCCTTATCCTGGATACAAGGGAAAAATATCTTTTGATTCTGGAGACATTAATTCAGATGGTAAAAAAGAAATTATTACTGGAGCTGGTTCTGGCAGTGAACCTTATGTAAAAATATTTTCTGATGAAGGTATTATTTTAAGTGAATTTATGGCTTATGATCAAAGATTTTTTGGAGGAGTTAATATAGCTATCGGAGATGTTAATTCAGATGGTGAAAAAGAAATAATTACCGGAGCTGGTTCTGGCGGTGGATCGCATGTAAAAATATTTTCAGAGAATGGAGAAACTTTAAATGAATTTATGGCTTATAACAAGGAATTCCATGGAGGAGTTAATATAGCTATCGGAGATGTTAATTCAGATGGTAAAAAAGAAATTATTACTGGAGCTGGTTCTGGCGGCGGACCTCATGTAAAAATATTTTCTGACGAAGGCATTATTTTAAATGAATTTATGGCCTATGATGAGAAATCAAGAGATGGTATTATAATAATGTCTGATGATTTAGATAATAATAATATTGATGAAATTTTAGTTGGACTAATTGGAGTTTAAAAATATGAAAAGAAAACTATTAAAAAAAGAAGTAAGTATTGTTGCAATAATTGTTTTTTTCTTAGTAATTGCTTTTCTAAGCTTTTATTGTTTAAAAACAAATCAAGAAATTGCTTTAAATTACAGCAGTATTTTAAATATTTTAATTCATCAGGAAAATAAAGTAGATGAGGATATTAAAGATGAATTAGATGAAGACGAAACAGATCCAGAGGATTCTTCTGAAGATGATTCAGAAGAAGAAATATATGTTTGTAAAAATGCTTTTTTAGAAATAGAATCAGCCGGCCTTTATTATAGTTCTGAAGGGGATCAATTAGGTGTTGGTCCTTTGCCTCCAAAAGTTGATATTCAAACAAATTACTGGATTTTTTGGAGAGTGGATGGGTTTAATAAAAATTTGAGTGATTTAAATATCAGTGCACAATTGTCTGAAAATACTGTTTGGATGGATAATAAAAGCTTGCTGGCTGGCAAACTTCAATTTGGTCAAGTAAGCAGGCGTGTAATTTGGAAAGTAGATGAAATTAAACAAAGCGGGAATTATAGGGTTGGTTTTGAGATTGGAGTTATCCCAGAGGAAAACAATATTGGAGAAGTTATGGATTTACTGACTAATATTAAATATGAAGCATTTGACAAGGAATGTCAGAAAAAAATAGAAGGAACTTTGGGAAACATTACAACTGATTTAAAAAAAGACGCTTTAGCTTCAGATAAAGGAAAAGTTGAGTCCGACTAATAATTTATGCTTCTTAAGCAAAAATATTATTTGAAAATAGGGAAGGCAAGTGATTTGAAAAGCCCGAGAGAAAGAATAATCTATCGGGCTTTTGAGATTCTTCCAGGCGCTTTGGCCTGGTTCACCATTTTAGGGGTGATTTTTTTATCTTGGCTTAATCCTGCTTTTGTAGCGATTTTTATTATTACTTTTGATGTCTATTGGGTTTTAAAAACTATTTATCTGTCTTTCCATTTGAGAATAAGTTATAAACAGATGCAGGAGAATATAAAAACAGATTGGTTTTCTAAAGTTAAATCTTTAAAAAAGAAAAATTGGCAGGATTATTACCATTTAATAATTCTGCCTGTTTACAAAGAACCATATCAAGTGATAGAAGAAACTATTCAAGCGATATTTAATACAGAATACCCCAATGACAAAATGATAATTATTTTAGCTACTGAAGAAAGAGCTGGAGGATCTGCTCAAGATATGGCTGAAAAAATAAGACAGAAATATTCTAATAATTTTTATAAATTTTTAATTACCATTCATCCAAAAGATATTGTTGGCGAATTAGCTGGCAAAGGAGCTAATTCAACCTGGGCAGCTCGCCAGGCAAAAAAGAAATTAATTGATAAGCTGAAAATTCCTTATGAAAATATTATTGTTTCCTGTTTTGATATTGATACTCAAGTTTATCCTAAATATTTTTCTTGCTTAACATATCATTATTTAACTGTTAAGAATCCAACCAGAACAAGTTATCAACCTATTCCTGTTTATAACAACAATATCTGGCAAGCGCCTTGTATCTCTAGAGTAGTTGCAACCTCAGGAACTTTTTGGCAAATGATTCAACAGCAAAGACCAGAGCGTCTTTCCACTTTTTCTTCCCAATCAATAAGTTTCAAAGCTTTGAATGAAGTTGATTTTTGGCCGGTTAATATGGTTTCCGAGGATTCACGGATATTTTGGCAGAATTTACTTTATTATGATGGGAATTACAAAGTTATTCCTTTAAATTATCCTGTTTCTATGGATGCCAATTTGTCAGATAATTTCTTTAAAACATCTCTTAATGTTTATGTCCAACAGAGACGCTGGGGTTGGGGAGTAGAAAATATTCCTTTTTTATTCTTTGGTTTTTATAAAAATAAAAAAATTAATTTAAGTAAAAAAATCCATTGGATATGGATTCAACTTGAAGGTTTTTGGTCTTGGGCAACTAATGCTTTGTTAATTTTTCTTCTTGGTTGGCTGCCCCTATATCTAGGAGGAGATAAATTCAATATTACTCTTTTGTCATATAATTTACCCAGAGTTACTAGAATATTAATGACTATAGCTATGATTGGATTAATTGGTTCAGCTATTTATAGTACTTTGCTTTTACCGAAGCGGCCAGATAGGTATATAGGGATTAAGGGATTTTTTAAGAGTTTTGGTATGATTATTCAATGGATTTTGGTTCCTTTTACTATTCTTGTTTTCGGAGCCATTCCTGGATTAGAGTCGCAAACTCGTTTAATGCTTGGGAAATACATGGGATTTTGGGTAACTCCTAAGAAAAAGTGAAAGCCCAGGAAGAATTTATTTCTCTTCTTGGGCTTTTTTGAATCTATTATATTTTTTCTTGGCAAGAACGACATCTTCTTGCCTCTGGGATGGACACAAGGCGTTGCGAAGGTATGTCTTTCCCACAACACTCGCATATCCCATATTTGTTATCCTCCAACTTTTGCAGTGCTTCTTCAATACTTTCCATGCGCTTGGCTAAACTAATTAGGTGGCACGGTTTTTTTGATCGGTTTGATAAAGTATGGTTTTCCACAAAAGTTCTGGAACTACCTGAAGCTAATTCTTCCATAATTTTTTCTTGCGTTCGAATCATTTTGTTCGAGGTCTCACATGCCTTTTTAATTAATTTTCTTCGGATCTCTTTTTGCGCTTTCTTGTCCATTCTTCTTTCCTCCGTAGTTAAAAGTTAGGTTCAATTCTTAACACTATAACATTTAATGTTTTATTTGTCAACTCTTTTATTCCAAATGAATATTTTCATTAAATTTTTTTAATCTTAATTTAATCTCTGATGTAAGCAAATTATTTTCTAAAACTATTCTGGCTGCTTGACGGGTTTTCTTTATTAATTCTAAATCGTTTAATGAGGCCATTGCTAAATCAGGCAGTCCCCATTGTCTGGTTCCTATAAAATCGCCGGCTCCTCTAATTTTCAAATCTTTTTCAGCTAATTCAAAACCATCTTTAGCTGTTAGCATTGCCTTTAATCTTTGATGAGTTTTCTTAGTGCTGGAATTGGTAAATAAAAAGCAAGATGATTGAATATTTCCTCTGCCGATTCGTCCTCTAAATTGGTGTAGTTGCGCTAATCCAAATCTATCAGATCCTTCAATAATCATAACTGCGGCGTTAGGTATATCAACGCCTACTTCGACAACTGAAGTTGAAATCAAAATATCGGTTTTTCCTTTTTTAAATTGATTCATAATTTTTTCTTTTTCATTAGGTTTTAATTTGCCATGAAGCATGGCCAGCTTAAATTTAGGAAAAATCTTTTTTGATAGTTTTTCGTATTCTTGCGTTACGGATTTAATTTCTGCTTGTCCGCTTCTGGAGGATAACTTGTCTGATTCTTCAATTAAAGGACAGATAACAAAAACTTGTCTTTTTTGCTTTATTTGTTCCCTAATAAAATTATATGTTTTATCGCGATTTTTTGGAGAAACAATTTCAGTTATAATCTTCTGTCTGCCTTGAGGCATTTCTTTAATTAAGGAAATATCTAGATCGCCGTAAATAGTTAAAGCTAAAGTGCGTGGGATAGGAGTAGCTGTCATTGAAAGTAAATGTGGAATAGTTTTTAAGCCATCGTCTATTTGACAGATTTTTTTCTGTAGAGCGGCTCTTTGAGCTACGCCAAATCTATGTTGTTCGTCAATAATAGCCAAGGCAAGATTTTTAAAAGATAAATCTTTTTGAATAATGGCGTGAGTTCCAATAATAATATCCATTTTACCTTCAGCTATTTTTTTCTTTAATTTTGCGTCTTTATTATTTCTTGTTAACAGACATATTTTTATATTTGATTTTTTAAGCGTGTCTTTAAATGTTTGAAAATGCTGTTTAGCTAGAATTTCAGTTGGGGCCATTATCGCTGTTTGGTATTTCTGTTTAGCAACTGCTAAGGCTGCCATAATTGCAACGATAGTTTTACCCGAACCAACATCTCCATTGAGCAGACGATTCATAGGATTGTTTTTAGCTATATCTTGAAATATTTCCCAGGCAGCTATTTTTTGATCGTCAGTTAATTCAAACGGCAGATTTTTAACAAAAGGCTTGATTAAATTTTTATCAAATAACAATTTAACAGATTTTTCTTTATTTAATTTTTGTCTTTGTTGAAGGGAAATTAATTGGATTAAAAAAAGTTCGTTAAAAGCTAAACGCTGGCGGGCTTTTTTGACCAAGGAAAGGTTTCCAGGAAAATGAATTTGCTCAATTGCTTGAGTTAAATCCATTAAATTAAACTTATTTTTTATCTGAACAGGCAGGAAATCACTAATTTGCTTTGTTAAACATAGCAATGGTTTTATTAAAAATCTTAAATAACGAGAACTTATTCCTTCCGTTTCGCGATAAACAGGGACTAATCGTCCAGTGTGAGTAGTCTCTTTTTTTGTTAATTCATAAACAGGATTAGAAAAACATAGTGTTTTTTTATAAAAACTCAATTTCCCGGAAAGATTAACAATTTTTCCTTTTTTTAAAGTTTCAATTAAATATGGTTGATTGAACCAAACAGCTTTAATGCTTCCGCTTTTATCTTTAATTAAAGCATCGGTCAAAACCATTCTTCTATGAAAAAAGCGTGTATTTTTAATATCAACAATTTCTCCTTGAATAGTCGCTTTTTCACTTTCTTTTAATTTGTTAATTAAGGTTTTTTTTCTGAAATCTTCATAACGATTGGGGAAATGAAAAAATAGGTCCTGTATTGTTTTGATATTAAGCTTGTTGAGCTTTTTCAAATAAGCAGGGCCTACTTTATTAATTTGTTCAATTTTAGTGTTAAGAGTTAACATTAGCGTCCTCGGCAGGACTTGAACCTGCGACCTTTTCTTCCGCAAAGAAACGCTCTGTCCAACTGAGCTACGAGGACATTTAAAACTTTAAATTTCTTGCCAGATTATCAATTGCGGATTCCTTGTGTTTTCTTTCGGGTAAATATTTAATTAAAATTCTTCTAATTTCAACCGGATTTTCATTTCCGAGAGGCACTTTAATATATGGCATAACTGTTTTTTTACTTCTTAAACTTAATTCTTTTATTTGAGGAGGATCATAGAAAATCCAGAACGACCTTAAATTTTCAAATTCATAAAGTACACTATTTATTTTAACGCCTTTAGGACTAATTGATAATTTTACATTACTTGGTTTTTTTGATGAATAAGTAATTATCAAAAAACAGCTTATTCCGATAAGTAATCCAAATAAAAGATTTTTCGTAAAGATAGCTATGAGAAATAATATTCCAGCAATTATACCTGTGACAATAAACCAATTCTTGCTTTTTTTATAATACTCAAATTCAGGAGTTGTCCACTCCAAATGTGTTTTTATATCACCCTTAATAGGTTCAGGCTTTTTAACTTGTTTTTCTTGCTTTCTATTTTTTTCTTTTAAATTAACAATATTAGACATTATATTTCTATTTTATTATGATTATTAACTTTTGGCAAATTTATTTTATCTTTAAATTAAGATAATATTTTGACAAACACTCTAGGGGAGTATATATTTAGAATTAATAAAATAAATATGATAAAAAGAGGGAATAAAATAATGAGTACTTTAAAAAAGAAAAAATTATATCTTAACCCTGACGAGATGGCTTTTCGAGCTATTTATTGTGATTTATTAATGGAAGGGAAAATCAATGTGATCTTCAGGCCAGGAAAAAGAATTTGTGGAGATTTCCGTGGTTATTGTTCTGGTCAAGAAGTTAAAGCAAAAATAATTAAAGAAATCGGATTAGATAGAGAAAGCGTTCCTCCTGAATTCTATAATAAATTTACTAAAACAATAATTATTGAAAAAGTGCAAGAAAAGAAAATAGGAGATTTAGAAGAAAAAGATTTTAAAGGTTCAAGTCCAGATTTAACAAATAAGGAATCATTAAAATACAATTTAGGCATTATTTATAATCTTCTTCCTTCTCAATTAACAGATGATTCTCTTGTGACTATAATTAAATTTAGCTATAAGGAGGTGAAACAAAATGGCCATTAAAGGGTTAATTGAAAATAAAATACTATATTTTGCTCAAAAACCGGAAAATAATCCAAATAGTTTGAATTTTCCATTTTATACGTTGAGTTTTATTGAAGATGATTATCCGGCTAGAACTCCTGTGATGTGGAATGCAGTTTATCAAAAATTTAATTTTCCCGTGGCCAATATTATGTTAATTAGTAATGCTAGCAATGTTCGTAAGATTTTAAGTGAATTAGCTGGAGACAAAAAATATTTAGGCGGTGGAATGGGCGTTGGCTTTAAAGATGAAGCAGTTAAATTTTTAAAAGATTTAGATTCTTTGGCTGAGATTATAGGTTCAATAAATCTTATTCAAAAAACCGAAAATGGGATTCTGAAAGGACATAATACTGACGGTGAAGGATATGCTTTAAGTTTGGAAAAAATTTTTAAACAAAGAAAAGAAAGTTTAGTTGGAAAAAAGGTATTAATGTTGGGAGCTGGTGGTACTGGTAATGCTATTGCTTTTTCTTTAGCTAGGAGAGACATGAAAATTATTATTCTTAATAGAACAATCAACAAAGCAGAGATTTTGTCTAAGAAAATTAATCAGTATTTCAAAAACAATCAATCTTTTTTTGGTGGAGAGGATGAAATTACTGATTATATTAAACAAGGAGTAGATGTAATTGTGAATGTATCCATTAAAGGAGCAACTGGTCCATTAGAAAAATATTCTGCTCTTGCTCAATCTCAGCTACCAACAACAGAAGAAAATATTAATGTTAATATTGAAGCTTCAAAGAAAATATTAGCAGATATCTCTAAAGACGTTATTATTAGTGATATAGTTTTGCGTTCTGAACTATCTCCTCTCCTTAAATTAGCTCAGAAAGCTGGTTTAAATATTTTAACAGGGATTCCGATGGTAATTAATCAGGCTGTTAAAGCTTTTGAGATAATTCATAGTAAAGAATTAAGAGCAAAAAAAATCAAAATTGATGATATAGCAATGGCAATGAAAGAAGCTGTTAAGTTATAAAATCAAACAAAGTCCAACGAAATTCAATATTGTGTTAATCATAATATTGAATTTTTTTTGAGTATTAATTAATTAAAATGGCGGTGGCGATGTCCGGAAGTTTGAACCGGTATTCGCCTTAAAGGCCTTATCTTATGGCCGTATTGATAAAATTATACGCCGTTTAAGGTTATTTTACAAGGAAAATCCAGCCTCCTTTGAGGTTCCGGCTTTTGCTCAAAAAGTCTACTAATTCAAAACTGCTTAATTTAGCTAAAAAGCGTCACCCTTCATATCCACTTCCTCAATCAGCTTCCTTTCCTTAAGGTATCGGCTGACAGCATACCAAGCCGAGTTTATGATCGGTATTAGTAGTGTCCATCGAGGATCATTCTCTACATAGGCCAAAATGATCGGTAGAATTGCCGATACTCCGGAATAAAGAAAAACGATCGCTAGGTGCTTTAAAGCTTCTTTTTGTGGTGTTGTCATAGTGGTTTAATAAATTATCTTTTTAATGATTGTCAGTCCTTCCTCAATTTTCCTCACACCCTCCTCGACTGAAGTGTTTGGTGTGTGGCCTCCAGCAAGGGCAACGAGTTCATCCAATATTCTTTTATCGGTTGCTGGGCAATTCGGCTTTTTGGAATAAATTTCAAAGTGGCCGACAATATGATCACGGTCGACCGGAATTTGCCAGCGTTGGCAGATCTCGTGGATCATCATTGCACTCGCTTGTTTCATTGCTTCAGTCCAGATGTCACCCGGCTTTCCATCGTGTTCGATCCCGATCGTATAGAGGTTAGGATTAATCTTTGGTTTTATAAACTTCCAAATCGGGGCATCTACACGGCCAGCGTGCCAAGCAGTATCTTCCTCTTTGACATATTGATGCACTTCGCCGTTTTTCCCGATGCCGTAGTGAGCACTTACTTGCGATGCTGGGTTTGTAAACCACGCATCAGTTCCGGCCAGCGTGCCGTCCATAATATGAATGACTATCGCTTCCGGTCGATAGCCATTGCGACCAGCCCAGAAGTTGGGAGACTTTTTTTGAATGATGTTCATAGTTTTATTTGTTAATGGTGATTAATAAATTAATCAGAGCCGTGATCAACCCTCCAACTGATGCTGTTGCTAATATCCAAAAGAAACGCTTGAGCCAATCAACATCAGTTCCGACTTTTGTCAGATCGGTTTTTATATGAACGAGATGATTGTCTTTGATTTCGTTCACCGTCTTTTCTACACGGTCGAGACGCTCATCTTGTATTTTGTTTTGGTATGCTGTTCTTTCCATAGGATTATTTCGGCACATATACCGAGTCGAATCTGTTGATGAGACCTCTGCCTTCCAATTTTTCCTCGATTCGGTCTTGGATATCCCGATCACGCCAGAACTTTTCTTTTTCCATGTCGACTGATTTTGCTTTTGCACCGACGAGTCCATACAAGAATTTCACGACTCCTGATGTGTTGTCATCGGAGAGTTTTCCGGCCGTGGTGTAAAATCTCCCCAACGCAGTGTTTAAGAAGTGGAGTTTATAAGCATTCGCTCGATAGCTGACATTTCCACTTTTATCTTTATGTTCGTTAACCTCTAACCAGTCACGCAGTCCGGGAATCGCATTCACGAATGGATAGACACGGCTTCCTTCTTTGATCGGCTCACCAGTGAATAGATTCTGTCCTGTGGCCGCCTCAATCGGGTACTTTAGAATTGGTGATAGTTCACCGACCATGCTCGCCAAGGTTCGCTGTGGACTTCCTTTGTAGAGGCGGTTTATATCCTCGACTGGCAGACCGAGACCGTATAGATATTGTGAGAATCCGTTTTTCTCACCAAGTCGGACCGGCAATCCCTCTCTCATGTATGGAGGTAGATATTGGAATTCCTCTTTGGCTTTTTCTTTATCGACTTGAAGGTTGTCTACAAGCTTGCCGATTGAGGCGTACTTACCGGGTTGCTTTACTATTTGCTCGAGCTGAAGTGGGATGTTGCCACGAGTCCATCGGTAAAACGGCAACAGTCGCTTCATAATGTTTTGCTCGAAAGGTGCGAGTGCTTCCGGTG
>CAZBRM010000007.1:0-25314 GCA_964494655.1 uncultured Candidatus Saccharibacteria bacterium
CTTAAAGAGCTACATCCTTGCGAAGCAAGGTTGTGCGAGAAAGGCCGTGCCTGGTAGACTTCTTAAAGGCACCTTTTATCTAGAGGACACGCCTTATCGTTATTGGCAAAAAAAAGGGTTATTGACCAGAAGATAGTCAATAACCCATTTTGTTAATAATCATCGCCAAGTATCTCGCGATGTCGGTATTCGGCTTGTTTGGCGCCATTTATTATTTGAGGAGTAATATATTCGGATTTCTTTGTTTTCTGCTTTCTCAAAGCATCCAAACTACCAAGAAAAAACTTTCTTGTTTTCCTTTCATTCAGAAATGAAGCGCCAAATTCTTTTATGATTGAAAAGAAAACTGGTTTAAAACGCTCATAATCTTGAGAAATCTTTATCTCTATGCTTGTCGCAAGTATATTTAGCACATTCCAATACATATTAATAGGATGCGCTATGACAAACGGTTTCGAAATTTCAATTTCTTCCGCTTCTAAAATAGCAAGAACTGCTGATTTTAAAAGCTCTTCAACCTTTTCTTTTTTGGGATCCATATCATCCTCCTAATTAAAGATTAATGTTAAATAACTATATTTATAAAATAGCAGAAGAACGCTATTCTGTCAAGTTAATTATTCCACAGCTTCTTGGCTTCTTGCCAAAAAATATCAATATTATGATTTTCTTTAATCCAATACCACCATTCAACTCCCCATAAATAAGCTTCGTCAAAACCAGTATACTTGGCATAATCAATAATTTCTTTAAACCTTTCTAAATCCATGGTTTTAAATTGCTCTTCTAGGGTATTTTCATAAATCATTAAATGACTCCATGGTTCAGCCTGCAATTCAATAATTATCATTTTTTCTATCCCAGTTAACCGTTTAACAAGCTTAGCCCGTTTATAATAAAACACTGATGGAATAGGATATTCAACATGCTTTTGTAGAACATCGCTCCAAACAATTCTATAAAGAGTAGTTCCAAAAACATCACCAATTAAAGCTGATTGAGTCCAAAGACTTAATTCTCCGCTAGCTGTTATTAAAATTGGCCGTTTTTTAGAATCTAATTCTCTAACTAAACTAATTTCTTTCTTTAAAAAATCTTTATCTAATTTTGGACATTCTCCAAAACCCATTAAAAATGGTTCATTTTCTACTTGCCATATTTTAATGGTCTGATTATCCTTATAGCGATTAACTATTTGAGTTAATAAAGATAAAAGTTTTTCTTGTTGTTCTGATTTATCTAATTCTCTAGCCCATTCTGGAATATGACATTCTGGCCAACGCGGTAATTTTCGGCCAATAGCAAGAATAATTTGTACGTCTCTTTTTTTCGCTTCATTAATCTGCCAGTCCAAATCATCAAACGCGTACTCTCCTTCATTCGGCTCAATTTTCTGCCAATAAGCAATCAAGCGTAATTTTTTAACATTCAACTCATCAAGCATTGCAATATAAACTTCTTTCCAATCAAGTTCCATTTGTTCGGCAAATACCTGGCTAAAGGTTATTCCAAAATTAATGTTTTCAGATTTTTCAGTTTTACCAGTGAACATATAAGCAAGAAAACAAACCATACAAATGACAATAACAATAATAAATAGAAAAATAATACGAAAAATATATTTAAATATTGAAGATAATTTCATAATGCTAAAAATATTAATCCTAAACAAATAAATGAGATCCCTATAATTCTTTTCAAGATAGTTCCTTTATTAATCTGTTCTTTAATAATTTTAGGAAATTTAACTGAAAAGAAAAAAGCTATTATTAAAAGAAAAACATATTGTACTCCCTGTAAAGCATTGACTAGAGAAACGCTTCCCAAAAAAATTGCATAATTAAGCAAAATAAAAGAAAAAGCTGATAATGATTTAGAAAAAATAGGCAAAACAATTGTTTTTGTTTTCATTTCTCTACTTATATTAAACACCGCCTTACGATTTTTAGACGGAATTAATAATAAACAGGCTCCTAAAACTCCGCCTAACCTAATCCAGATAAATCCATTAATAAACGATTCTTCAATAAAAATAAACTTGGTTAAGACATAAGAACTAGCGAATAATAAAGCGACTAAAAGCGCGAATAATATTTTTTTAAAAGATAATGTTTTGATATTACCATCTTTTAACTTATTCTTTTTATGCCAAAAAATAATTATTCCTCCTAAGACAAGCATAAAAAAAGCAATAAATTGATTGTTAGTTAATTTTTCATCAAGAAATAAATAAGTCAAAATTAAGGTAAAAATAGCAGTTACTCCGCCAATAATAGGAATAATTCTTGAAACTTCAGATATTTTTATTGTCTTGTACAAATAAAAGGTGGCAAAAATAAATAAAATACCAGCTATAAAGCTGATAATAATTTGTTCTAATGGAATTAATTTGAAACCAAAAGGAAATAAAAGAATAGTAAGGCCCCCTAAAATTCCAACATAAAAACTATAAACTACTGGACGAATAACTGTTTTTGAAACAATAAATTTATCTATAACAAAAACAATTGCCGTTAAAAAATGTGAAATAATAGCGATTATTATCCAATTCATAAATCTAATTTATTATTTTTACAAATTTTAGCGTATTTATAGGCACTAGGACGAATTTTTCGCTCCAATGTTTTGTAATTTACCTCTATCAAACCAAATCTTGGTTCAAAACCCTTATCCCATTCAAAATTATCAAGCAAAGACCAATATAGATATCCTTTTACATCTACTCCATCTTGAATCGCCTTATGGACCCAAAGTAAATGGTCTTTAATAAATTCTTCTCTTTTCTCATCTTTAGCATCAGCTAATCCATTTTCTGTGATATAGATTGGCTTATTGTATTTTTTTAAATCTTCTAAAACATAATAAATTCCTTTTGGATAAATTTCCCACCCCATATCAGTAACTGATTCATTTTTATTCCCAAAAAGACGAGAATGAAAATAATAATTCAAACCAATAAAATCTTGATAATTCTTAATTTTATTTAAAAAATATTTATTCCAAAAATAACTAATAAAAGGCATTTTTTCAAAGTAAATATTATTTTTAGCGATACCTACTTCACATTTTAAATCAATTAAATGTAAGGATTTGTATGCTAATTGATGCGCTTTAGCCAAATTATTAAGAATTTCAAAATATTTAAAAACGTTTTTTTTCTGAGAAGGCCAAATACCTCTTAAATAAGAATTGGAAGCGTAAACATTCGGCTCATTTAGAGTTATCCAAAAATTTACATGATCAAATAAATTCTCACTAATTACCTTTACGTAACGATCAAAGTAATAAGGCGCTTTTGGATTAAGCCAACCACCTTTTTTTTCAAGCCAAATAGGCAGAGTCCAATGATATAAAGTGACAAATGGTTCTAATTCGCGCTCTTTTAAAGCTATTAAAACCTGTCTATAATGTTCTATCTCTCCTTTATTAATTTTCCCCTCTTCTGGCTCAATTCTTGACCATTCAATAGAAAAACGATGAGCATTATGATTTAAAGATTTAGCTAAATCAAAATCCTGTTTAAATTTATTGTAATGATCACAAGCCTTACTGGAAATATACTCATCTGAATTTTTATCCTGTTTTTTTAATTGTTTAATTCTTTTTGAAGATTTCTCCCATTCTGACCAATCATTAGAATTACCACCCTCAACTTGATGAGCTGAAGTAGCCGCTCCCCATAAAAAATCATTAGGAAATTTTAAAACTTTTTTATTAAACAAATTATTTTTGGCATTTAGGACAAAAATGAGCTGAACGACCGCCCATTTTAATCCGCCTTATTTTTGTTTTACAGAGAAGACAAGGTTTGCCTTCTCGCTGATAGACCTTTATTAAAGAAATATAATTTCCTTTTTCCCCATAAGCATCAAAATAATCCCTACTTGAAGTGCCACGTTTTTTTACGGCTTCGGTTAATACTTTTTTAATACCCTTAAAAATTCTCTTAATTTCCATGCTCTTAAGGGTTCTGACTCTTCTTAAAGGAAGAACTCCAGCAAAAAATAAAATTTCATCGGAATAAATATTACCAATACCAGCAATAAATTTTTGGTCCATTAAAAGCAATTTTATTTTTGATTTTTTTCTTTTTAACAATATTTCCCTAAATAATTCCAAAGTAAATTTTCGAGATAATGGTTCCGGACCAAATTTTTCTTTAATAAAAAAATTAGCCAATTTATCTTTAAAAACTATTTTGACAAAGCCAAATTTTCTTAAATCATTATGAAATAGCACGCTTCCATCAGTAAAATAATAAACAAGATGAGTGTGCTTGTTCGCTTGTCCGTTTAATATTATTTGTCCGCTTAATTTCAAATGAATAACTAGACAATAATTATTAGATAATTCAATAATTAAAAGTTTTGCTCGACGACTAATATTGTTTATTCTTGTTCCTTTAACTAAATCTTTAAATTTTTTTAAAGGATACTTAACGAGCTTAGGAAAACAAACTTCAACTTTTTTAATCTTTTTCCCTTTAACTTTCCTATTTAATTGTCTTTTTATTGTTTCGACTTCTGGAAGTTCAGGCATATTATTCAGACCAAAGTTTTTTTGCTTCATTCCAAAAAGAATTATTGCCTTCTCCTTTCATATAATACCACCATTCAGCGCCTCTTAAATAAACTTCATCAAAACCAGCTCTTTTAATATAACTAATTGTATCTTTAAATTTATCTAAGCTCATTGATCTGTCCCATTCTTGAGGGAACATTTCGCTAATTAGTTTTGACCCCCTTGGCTCTGCTTGAAGCTCAATAATAATAACATCATTTATTTCTGTAAAAAATTTAATTAAATCAGACATTTTTTTATAAAAAACAGGCCTAATGGGATAATTAAAATACCCCCAATATTGAGTCCAATTATTTCTATAAACAGATATTCCTAAATTATCTGATATTAGAGCAGGATTAAACCAATTACCCAACTCGCCGCTAACCGTAAGCATGACGGGTCTTCTTGTAAAGTCCGTTTCTTTAACTAAAGAAATTTCCTTATTTAAAAATTCTTTATCTATTTCCACACATTTTTCAGAAGTTTTTTGAAAAGGATTATCTTCAATTTGCCAGGATTTTATTATTTCTTCTGAACTGTAATGATTAATAACTTCTTTTAAAAATAGTAAAGAACTCTCTTGCTTTTCTTCTTTATTTAATTCTTTTGCCCACTCCGGAACATAGCATTCTGATGAACCAGGAAGTTTACTTCCAACAGCTAAAATAACTTCGGCTCCTTTTTTTTTGGCATTATTAATTTGCCAATCTAAATCATTAAACAAATATTCTCCTTTATTATTTTCAATTAAAGACCAATAAGCAATCAAGCGCAGTTTTCTAACCCCTAAATCATCGAGAATATTAACATATGTTTTTTGCCAATCGATATTCATTTCTTCTGCAGATATTTGGCTGAATGTAATTCCAAAATCAATTTCTGAATTTGATTCAACAGAACCAGACATTAAATAAATAAAAATAAAGATAAAGAGGAATAATAAAATGAAAAAAACAATTAAAATAATGCGAAAAGGATTAAAAATATTTTTTAAAAATGTCATAATAATTTGTTGGTTTATTTCTTTATAAATAAATCAAGATTACCTAGGTGGCTCTTCGTATTGAGTAGTCACTAAAACATTCCTTAAAGCATCAATATCTTCTAGAACAATTCCTGTTCCCCTAACAACTCCTGTTAAAGGATCTTCAACAAGTTTAACAGGCATTTCTGTTTGTTCGCTTACTAACTTATCTAATCCGCGCAATAAACTGCCTCCGCCAACTAAGAAAATTCCACGACGCATAATATCAGCTACTAATTCAGGAGGGGTTTCTTCAACCGCGCTTTTTATAGAATCAACTAAAGATTTAATTGAACGCTTTAGCGCTTTTCTAATTTGACTATCATTAATAATTATTTCTTTAGGAAGACCAGTAACAATATCACGGCCGCGCATTGATGTTTCCAGCGGTTCATCTAATTCACAAGCAGAACCAATGCTTATTTTAATATCCTCTGCTGTCTTTTCTCCTAAAAGAAGATTAAATTCTTCTCTTGCATATTGAATAATATCTTCATTTAACTTATCTCCAGCTGTCCTTAAACTACGACTAACAACAATACCGCCTAAAGATATGACGGCCACCTCAGTAGTTCCTCCTCCAATATCAACAATCATATTACCAGCCGCTTCCTGAATTGGAAGTCTTATTCCAATTGCCGCCGCCATTGGCTCTTCAATTAAATAAACTGCTCTTGCTCCAGCATTTCTGGTAGCATCTTCGACAGCTCTTTTTTCTACTTCAGTGACGCCCGAAGGAATGCCGATGACCACTCTTGGTCTAGGTAAAATAGAAAAACTTTCCTTATGAACCTTATCAATAAAAAATTTAAGCATTTGTTCAGTAACCTCAAAATCAGAAACAACTCCAGCTACTAATGGACGAGAAGCAACAATATGTCCCGGGGTTCGGCCAACCATTTTTTTAGCATCCTGTCCAATTGATAAAATCTGGCCCGTTTTTTGATTAATGGCAACGACTGATGGCTCATTAATAACGATGCCTCTTCCTTTGACATAAACTAAAATATTTGCCGTACCAAGATCTATGCCAATATCTTTTGAAAAAATTCCAAGAATATTATTTAACATATGGATATTAAACTTCGGGGGCAGTCCCCTGCGAAGCGGGAGCTGCCCCCTTTTTTTAATTCAAAAACTCTATTAATTCTTTTATCTTGATTAATTGTATTTTATCATTATTCCTTTTCTTTATCTCTACTGAATCTTCAGCTAGTGTTTTTTCGCTGATGACTAAACGAATTGGTATGCCAATCAAATCAGCTTCAGCAAGCTTTTCACCTGCCGATTTATCGTTTCTGTCATCGTATAAAATTTCTATATTATTTTTCTGCAAATCATTATAAATCTTATCAGATGCATCTTTTATTTTATTATCAGCTCCTAAACTTATCAAATGAACCTGAAAAGGAGCTATTTTCTTTGGCCAAATAATTCCATTTTTATCATGAGAATATTCAACAATAGCAGCCATTAAACGACCAACCCCAATACCATAACATCCCATAATAATTGGTTTTTTCTCACCAGCTTTATTAATAAATTCAGCTTTCATTATCTCGCTATATTTAGTTCCTAAATAAAAAGTATGACCAATTTCAATACCATTCTTTTTTTCTAATAAACTTTGACAATTAGGGCATTTTTTAATATCACCTGCTTTTTCTATATTAGCTCCATATCCACATTTTGAACAAACCAATATTTTGTCTTCGCCGGTTTCAGCAAAAAGAATGTATTCATGAGATAAATTGCCGCCAATTGTGCCTGAATCTGCTTCAACTGCCGCTACTTCCAATCCACAACGTTTAAATATTTTTAAATATGCTTCTTTTGCTTTATTGTAAAAATCCATAGATTCTTTTTTATCAGTATTAAAGCTATAAAGATCTTTCATTATAAATTCCCGCACTCGTAAAAGGCCGCCAGTTGCTCTTATTTCATTCCGAAATTTATTCTGAATTTGATAAAGATAAAGAGGTATATCTCGATACGAATCCACTCTTTTTCTAACTAAATCAGTAATTACTTCTTCATGAGTTGACCCTAAACCAAATTCTTTTTTATGGCGATCCTTAACGCGAAATAAAGGCGGTTCAATGGTTTCCCAACGCTTGGTTTCTTGCCATAAATTTTGTGGTACCAACGTTGGCATAAATAATTCCTGCCCGCCTAAATTATTCATTTCTTCTCTAATAATATTTTCTATTTTTTTACAAACTAACCAACCTAAAGGCAAAAAACTATAAATTCCCGCAGCTGTCTGGTCAATAAAATCACCTCTAGTCAAATATTTATGACTAATTGCTTCCGCTCCTTTTGGAGCTTGTTTTTTTGTTTTAGTAAAAAGCTTTGATTGAAGCATATGTTATTTATTAAAATAATTTCGCAATATCATGCCAAGTAATAGCAACCATTAACAATATTAAAAATGCAAAACCAGACGCATGAACAATTCCTTCAACTTTATTGCTAACCGGAGATCCTTTTATTTTTTCAATTCCAAGAAAAAGCAGCCTTCCGCCATCAAGAGCAGGAAAAGGCAAAATATTAATAATGGCCAAATGAATATTTAAAATAGCTGTTAATTGTAAAATATAAATAAATCCAAGATGCGCTGCCTGATTTGTTAGGTCAAAAATTCCAATAGGACCGGCTATTTCCATTGTTAATTTTCCAGATACAATTAATTGCCAAATAATACTGCTTAAAGCAATAATGATCATATAAGTCAATTGAATTGTACTAACAAATCCTTTATACAGCGATTCATACCAAGGATAAGAAATAATTGCTGTCTTAACCAATCCAACGCCTAAAGGCCCCTCTTGTTCGGAATGAACAACTCTTGGAATTATATTTTTCTCTAAAATTTCATCACCTCTATTAATTACTATTATTATTTCTTCTCCCTTATGATTATTAATAAATTCCTGCATTTGGCTTATTGTAGAGATATTAATAGTTTCTTGGTTAATTTTAAATGAACTTATTGTGTCTCCTATCTTTATCCCTGCTTCGTCAGCAGGCGAAGCAGAAACAACATCAGTAATCTGAATTTTTGCGTTAACTGTTTCATCATCATTAATCATTGCTGGTAAACCAATCCAATATCCTATACTTAAAAGAACAGCTGCTAATAAAAAATTCATAATTACTCCAGCTGTTAATATTTTAGCACGAGTCCATATTGTTTTGCTGTAAAAAGCCCTTTTTTCGTCAACATCGCCATTTTTTTTGCCATCTTCACCATAAATTTTAACAAACCCTCCTATCGGAAAAAGATTTAAAGAATAAATTGTTTCTCCTTTCTTAAAACTAAAAATCCTTGGAGGAAATCCAAAGCCGAATTCTTCAACTTTTATTCCAGCGCGCTTAGCTAAAACAAGATGTCCAAGCTCATGGACAAAAACAATTAATGAAAATATTAAAACAAAAATAATAATTGTTGTTATCATAACTTATATCGTCATTATTTCTTTTTCTTTCTTTTCGCTTATCTCTTCTATTTTCTTATTATACTCATCAATAACTTTTTGCAATTCATCTTTAGCTCTAAATTTCTCATCTTCAGAAATCTCTTTTGCCTGTTCCATTGTTTGAATTTCTTTCCAAACATCCTCTCTGTTCCTGCGAATGCTAATATGACATTCTTCTGTTTTTTCCTGAACAATTTTGACTAGTTCTTTCCGTCTTTCCTCATTTAAAGCAGGAATATTAACGCGAATAAATTCCTCTTCTGTCACTGGATTTAATCCCAATTTTGAATCTCTTATAGCTAATTCGATATTTCTAATGATTTCTTTATCCCATGGTTTAATAATAATCAACCTAGGCTCAGGAGCGCTAATAGCTGCTAATTGCTTTATAGGAAGCTCTTGATTATAGCAATCCACTTTCACGTTTTCTATTAAGCTGGGATTAGCTCTGCCAGCCTGCAATCCTGTCAATTCGCTCTTGAGGTATTCTATGGTTTTATTAAAATCAATTTTTAGATTATCAATTAATTTTTTATACATATTTTTATTTAAAATTCTAACATTAAAACTTCTAAAGCTAATCTAGCATTTAAACTTGAGTTTCTTAAAATTATTTTTGTTTCTTTAATTTTTTGTATAATTTTTTTTAGCTTAGGCAATGAATAGCATTTGTTATATTTTTCAATGTTATTATAAATAACCAATTCAGAGCAATTAACAGACAGCAATAATAAATCCCTAAACCAGAAAAGCCAATAATTAAGAGTTCTCTGAGCCTCAATAATATCTTTTGACATACTCTCGGCATATTTATATCGCTCGTTAATATTATCTATTAAAAGATTTTCTAATTGAGCAATAATTTTATCTTTATTTTCAAATAATTCTTTGTTCTCTATATATTGAATAGCCATGCCAGGACGGCCATTCGAAAGACGGATAATTTGTTTTAAATCACTTTTATTTATGTCTGATAAATCTAAAACATCACCTAATCCTTTTTTTATTTCTTTTTCGGCAACCGGCAAAAAATTGATTTTCTGACAACGCGAAGCAATAGTCGGCAAAATCAGTTTTAATTTAGATGTTATTAAGATTAAAATTGTTTTATTGTTTGGCTCTTCTAATGTTTTTAAAAGACAATTACCAGCTTGGGAAGTCATCTTTTCCGCTTGATTGACTAAAGCTATTTTGTATGAAGCCCTATAGGGAAACATACTAAATTGGTGTTGTATTTTTCTTATCTGGTCAATGCTAATTTC
Organism: uncultured Candidatus Saccharibacteria bacterium; assembly: GCA_964494655.1. GTDB lineage: Bacteria > Patescibacteriota > Minisyncoccia > Portnoybacterales > UBA2143 > JAHJQT01. The sequence goes on from CAZBRM010000007.1 coordinate 10,329, forward strand.
TGATTCTTTTCTTACACCTTTTTCTGTTTCAATTATTTTTGGTTCTAAAATAAGGATGTCGGGATGAACAACCATATCTATTTCTCTTCCTGTAAGTATTCTTATAATTTCTAAAGCAAATGTTTTTTTACCTAAATGAGCTGGTCCAGCAAATAAATAAGCATGAGCTAATCGCTTATTTTTAACGCTTTTCTTAAAAAATTCCAAAATACGCTGATGCCCAATAATCATATTATAATTTTATCATAACCGATTATTTTCAACAACCTCTATAATAAATTCTTTAATGCTTTTTTCAAACTTTTCCTGAGAAAATCTTTCTGCTGTTTTCCTTATAACCAAAGGGCTGTAATTATGAATATTCATTTTTATGCGCCGAACTCCATCTGCTAAAGATTCAGTTGCTAAATCATCAAAAAATTCTCCAGTAATTCCCTCTAAAACAGTTTCGGTAACTCCTCCTTTTCTATAAGCTAAAACCGGCTTGCCAAAAAGCATTGCTTCAACCGGCGCAATGCCAAAATCATCTTCTCCGGAAAAAATAAAGGCAGTACAATTCTGAAAATATCGCTTTACTGTTTCATCTGATTGCCAACCAAGAAATTTTACATTCTGCTTAGCCATTTTTTGCAATCGCTTTCTATCGCGTCCCTGCCCTATAATTACTAAAGGTAATTCTAATTTATTAAAAGCATCAACAGCCAAATCAATCCTTTTATAAGGAGTCAATTGGGATACGATGAGGAAATACTCTTGATCAAGGACAGTCCCTAAAGCTTTAGGGACTGTCCTTGTCCCTATTGTTACGGGCGGATAAATTACTTTTGAATCACGATTATAGAATTTTTTTATACGCACGGCAGTTGTTTTTGAATTTGCAAGAAAATAATCAACTCTACTAGCAGCTGAATAATCCCATATACGCAAATAATGAGAAAATAGCTTTTTAAAAAATGTAGGCCTGCCGTCATATTGAGAAGCATAATCCCATAAAAAACGAGCTGGATTATGGCAATAACAAATATGAATAGCATTCGGCCTGATAATTAATCCTTTAGCAAAAGAACTTGATGAAGAAATTATTAAATCAAAATCTCTTAAATCAAGTGATTCAACCGCAGTTGGCATTAATGGAGCAAAAAAACGATGATACTTTAACGATAAAGGAAAATTCTGTATAAAAGAAGTATGGATTTTAGTATCAAGAAAATGCTTACCCATTTTCTTTTCGTCATAGAGTATCGTAAAAATCTCTGCCTTAGGAAAGATTTTATACAAATTTAAAAAGACCCTCTCGGCCCCTCCAAAACGTATTAAATAATCATGTACTAAAGCTATTTTCATGCTTTTATTCTAATAATATCTTCAATGTCTCTTGAGCGCATTTTTGCCAGGAAAATCTTTTAATATTTTGACGACCTTCTTGAATTAATCTTTTTTTAAATTCATTATCATTAATAATTTTATACATTGCTTCAGTTATTTGTTCAATATTATTTGGATTAATTAAAACTGCTCCGTCACCAGCCACTTCAGGCATTGAAGAAATATTTGAAGTTATTACAGGACAGCAAGCTGCTTGGGCTTCTAAAATTGGTATGCCAAATCCCTCATAAAAAGAAGGTAAAACAAACATTTCCGCTTTTTCTAATAATAGCATTTTTTCTTTTTCTGGAATATAACCAGTCTCAATAATTTCTAATTTTAAATTTTTAATTTTTAATTTTAAAACATCATAACCAAAACCAGGCGAACCAGCTAAAATAAGCTTATGCGGAACTTGATACTTTTTTTTCAATAAATTAAACGCTTTAATTAAACCATGAATATTTTTCTTTGTTTCTAATCGTCCAATAAATAAAATATATTTTTCTGAATTTTTATTTTTAGGTTGTGATTTCGATTTTAACAGATTCACGCCATGATAAATCACTTTAATTTTATCTGGATTAGCTCCATAGAGCTTTATTAAATCACTTTTTGTGTTTTCAGAAACAGCAATTATTTTTCGCGCGTTTTTCAAAGCATATTTCGTACTCCAACGTAAATACTTTAAATGATTTAATGGATACATTTTAGGATAATATTCATATTCCAAACCATGAATTGTGACCACTGAATTTTTTGGATGCGCAAATGGTAAAACATGAACCGGAATAAAAAAAATTTCCGGTTTATTTTTTATTATCTCAGCAGATAATCTGATTTGCGTCCACATTGGCAAGGGCCATTTTAAACACTTAATTTTAAAATTATCCGGCAAATAAAAATCAAAATTACTGTTATCTGAAATGTATAAAACAAAACAATGTTTTTTAGATTCTTTAAGGGTTGTTAAATGCTTAATTAATTGATAAACATACTCTTCTACACCTGTGCGTGGATGTTTCAAGGCTGCTATTGCGTTAATTCCAATTAACATAATTAATAATTATTATTTCTTGCTCATGATGCTTCTTTTATAAATATCCAAGTTTTCCAAAGCCATTCCGGTACCCTTAGCAACGCATAATAACGGTTCTTTAGCTATTCTACAAGAGACACCAGTTGCTTTAGTTATGAGATTATCTAAATTTTTAAGCAAAGCGCCTCCTCCACTAAGAACCATTCCTTTGTCCATAATATCAGCAATTAATTCAGGGGGAGTAGAACGAAGAACAGTTTTGCTTGTTTTGATAATTTCTCTTAATTGTTCGGAAATTGCTTCCGTAATCTCATTGCTTTTAACTTCAACTATTTTAGGCAGTCCACCGACTAAATCACGCCCTTTAATTTGTAAGGATGACTCTTTTTCTTGCGGTAAAGCGCTTCCTAATTTTATTTTAATCATTTCAGATGTTTTATCTCCAATAGATAAATTATGTTTCTTGCGTATATAATCGCTTATTGACTGATTTATTTTATCTCCTCCAACTCTAACAGAAGCGCAAGAAACAATACCTCCCAATGAGATAACAGCCATTTCAGAAGTTCCTCCTCCAATATCAATTATCATATTACCAACCGGTTCATTAATATGTAGCCCGGCTCCAATAGCGGCTAAAACTGGTTCTTTGACGATATAAGCATTTTTAGCGCCAGCTTTAATGGTTGCCTCAATAACAGCTCTTCTTTCGGTTGAAGTTATTCCTGCTGGAACAGAAACCATTACATCAGGTCTTAAAAAACGCAGGCGATTTAAAACTTTGCCAATAAAATATTTTAGCATTGCTTGAGTAATGCGATAATCAGCGATAACTCCATCTCTCATTGGACGAGAAACAAAAATAGCATCAGGAGCTTTGCCCATCATTTCTTTAGCTTCATTACCAATAGCTAAAATGCGATTATTTTCTAAAGAAATAGCTACAACAGTCGGTTCATTAATAACAACGCCCTTTTTAGGAACATAAACTAAAGTGTTGGCTGTACCTAAATCAATTCCTATTTTTTTTATAAACATAATAGATAATTTTTAATAATTAACTCGCTTTATATCCGCTCCTATCGTAGATAATCTTTTTTCGATACATTCATATCCTCTGTCAATCTGATAAATATTTTCAATAATCGATTCTCCTTTAGCAATTAAAGAAGCTATAACTAAGGCAATACCAGCTCTAATATCAGGGCTAATTAAACGCCTGCCATAAAGTTTACTAGGCCCCTGAACAATTACTCTATGAGGATCGCACATAATAATTTTAGCCCCCATTTGATTAAGCGCATCAGTATAAAATAAACGCCCCTCAAAAATTGTTTCATGAATCAAAGAAACACCCTTTGCTTGAGTCATTAAAACAGTAAAAGGAGCTTGTAAATCTGTTGCAAATCCAGGATATTCATGAGTTTTCAAGTCAACAGCCCTTATTTTAAAGGACGGCTTAACCTTAACAAAATCTTTGCCTATTTCTAAATTAACTCCTGCTTTTTTTAAAAGAAACCAAAGCACATCTAAACGGCTTGGCTCTACCCCTACAACCTTTATTGGACCATTAACAGCTGCGCCTAAAATAACAAAACTTCCAGTTTCAATTCTATCAGGAAGAATTTTACATTGCCCACTATTTAATGATTTAACTCCATTAATTTCTACAAACGGAGTACCTGCTCCTTTGATTCTAGCTCCACGCTCATTTAAAAAATCAGCTAAAAAAACGATTTCCGGTTCGCAAGCAGCATTACTTAAAAATGTTTTCCCTTCAGCTAAAACAGCTGTAAGAATCATTGTTTCAGTAGCTGTTACGCTTATTAATGGAAAAACGAATTTAGCTCCTTTTAGTTTTTTAATAGTTAAATGATATACTTGTTTATCTTTTTCTATTTTAGCGCCAAAAGCTTTAAATCCTTCTAAAAATATATCTCGCGGTCGCTGTCCAATAACGCATCCGCCTGATTGAAATAAAAATGCTTCTCCAAAACGAGCTAATAATGGCCCAGCCATTAAGATTGAACCCTTAAGTTTTTTGGCAATATCAGGATTTAAGCGTGAACTATGAATATTTTTCGCTTCTAATTGATAAACTCCTTTTGAATCATTCTTAATATCAACTCCAATTCCTTTAAGCAATTCTATTAAACGAAAAATGTCTTCAATCTGAGGAACATTAGAAATAACCCATTCTTTATTAGTTAAAAGACAAGCAGCTAAAACTTTTAAAGCTGCATTTTTAGCTCCATTTACTTGAATTTCTCCACTTAATTTTTTGCCTCCCTTGATAATAAATCTTTCCATGATATTTTTATGTTAACCTACCAAAACCTTCTTGGCAAGATATGAAATCAATGATAAAATTTCTATAAATATGAATAGTAAAACGCGACGCATTATTCTCTATTTAATAATTCTTTTTTTTATACTAATAACCCCGGTAATAATCCTATACTCATTAGGATATAGTTTTGATTGGCAACAACAAAAAATTGTTCTAACGGGAGGATTATATATCAAATCAACTCCTAAAAAAGCAACTGTATATATTAATGACAAGCCGAAAAAAGAAACGCCTGTTTTTATTAAGCGGCTTACGCCTAAATATTACCAAATTAAAGTTACCAAAGAGGGATTTCATGAATGGAGTAAAAAATTAAAGATAGAATCAAAGCTGGTCACTGAAGTAAAGAATATTGTCTTAATTCCAGTTAATCCTGAAATTAAAATTATTAATGAAAAAATTCCAGATAATTTTTTGCTAAAAGAATATATTTCTGAAAAAAATATTACTTCTGACGATATTTTTTATATTCATAAACCAAGCTATATTCTTTACAAAACAGACGAAATTAATTCTTTTCAAGAACAAATAAGTTTAACTCCTCTTCCAGAAAATCAAGAATATGAAATTATTGTTTCAAGCAATCAGCAAATATCTGTTTTAAGCAACAATAAACAATTATATATCCTTAATAAAGAAACAAGAAGCTTCGAATTAATAAAAGAAAACATCCAGCAAGCGCAATTTTCTTATGATAATGAAAAATTACTTTATTATACGCCCAATGAAATATGGATATATTATTTGAATAATAATAATCAACAAGATAAAAAAACTGGTGAGTATGAATTAATTACTAGGTTAAGCCAGAAAATTGGGCAAGCTATTTGGTATGAAACAAATCAGCATATTATATTTTTAGTAAATCAAAAAATAAAGATAATTGAGTTAGATAGTCGAGATAAAAAAAACATAGTTGATATTATAAAGATAGATGCTCAAGAAATAGCTTATTCTGAAAAAAACCGGATCTTATATTTAACCAAAAACGAAAAATTATTAGGAATTTCTTTAGAATAGAAAAACGAGGCGCAACATTGTTACGCCTCGTATTTTTGAAAATTCGGCCGAGAACCAAGAACCAAAATTCCTGATCCAAGAGCCAAGGAGCAAAAGACCAAATCCCTGCACTACCCGAGGAACAGCAAACCGCCAGAATAGAGGCCATAGGCGTTGGCCAAGTAGCCCGTGGGGTCGAAATCGAGCAAGGAGTTGTAAGCCCAGAGGGAGAGCGAACAATCGGTGGACTGCCAGGAAAGAGCGGCCATATCTAGACCGGGCGTGTTGTAGTCACGCGCCAGGATGTCAGGATACATCGCCATAGCGATAGGAGTATCCATGCCAGAAAGGACAAATCCTTCTGGCAAGGTTGACATCTGCTCACGACTGGCATTGATGGAAAAGCCCTGCAATGGATTCGGGAAGTGAATTCCGATGATCGGCTCCTGCTTCATCCGCTCAATGAGCTGGTCATGCCGACTTCCGTCAACGATGTTGATCTTATTCGCTAGAGTGTCTTTGTAATGGTTGTAGAACTTCCTATCGCTGAATGTCTTGACGTAGCTGTTGCCAACTGCCTCAAGATACTGCTCAAGAGCAGTTCCGAGATCATCAGTAGTGAGCTGTGGCAGAATCACCGGCAACCAGACGCCATTGGCAATGCTGGCAACTTGAGAGTTGTCCCGAATCAAAGCCAGCAGACGCTCGGTTTCCGTTTTGAGCTGTTCGGCAGTGATACCCGTGTCTATGTCCAGACATCCGTGAAGTTGCATAATGCGGTTGGCAAAGTCGACTTCCTCGCCCAGCTTCGGCTGATCCAGTCGTAAATTCCGATTGGCGTCGCAGACGTTGGTTTGCAGACTTTCAGGAATACGCCGACCATGCTTGTCAAAGAGCACCTTAATAGCGTCTTTGATAATTATGGTCTTTTCGTCTCGCAAGACAGCCCATAAATTATCCCTACCTCCAAGTTTTTTCACAATAGCTAATTGATGTCCTGCATCCAAACCTTCTAATTCTTTTAAAGGATCCATGATCCCTCCTTTCAGGCTCTATGCCCGATTGAAATTTTTGCCTCTCATCCCGAGGCATGGGAATTTTTCATTGTGAAAGAATGTTTTTATTATAACAATGAGGTCATAAAAAGTCAAGTTTTTTGATAATGTCCACAGACATATGGCGGTTTTTCTTTAAAAAAATCCTCCCTTATTTGTAGGGAGGATTTTTTATTATCTCTTTTTCCATTGTGGAGCCTTGCGCGCTTTTTTAAGTCCTGGCTTTTTCCGCTCTTTTTTTCTTGGATCACGGCGAAGATAACCCGCTTTTTTAAGCTTTTTTGAAAAATCAGAATTGAACTTAACTAAGGCCCTTGATAAACTATGTCTAGTTGCTTCTGCTTGTCCTTTTATTCCCCCACCTTTAACTTTGACTGTAACTTCAAATCTATTCAAAGACTTCATCTTTTTTAAAGGATTAATAATCGTTTGTCGCAATTCAATTGTTGGGAAAAAATCAGTATATGGCTTGCCATTAACTAAAATTTTTCCTTTTTTATCTTCAAATGGCTTGCAAGTAAAAAGACGGACTCTAGCTGTTGCTTTTTTCCTTCTTCCAATTGCTTCAAAATATTTTTTTGATTCTTCTTTATTGGAATCAGAAATCTTTTTTGAAACAGATTTTTTGGTTGTTTTTTTTGACGCTTTTTGAATCGAAGTCACGACTTTACGTCTGGATTTTTTCTTTTCTGGCATATTAATTTTCTTTTCTTTTATATAATTCTAACTTTTTGATAATTTTATTCCGTAATTTATTTTTTGGCAGCATTCCATAAACAGCCTTGCGAATTACTTCTCTTGAATCTTTTTTTAAAAGTTCTTCCAAACTTATTTCCTTAATTCCACCTGGATAACCAGAATGACGATAATAAATTTTGTTTTTTAATTTTTGTCCAGTTACTGCAATTTTATCTGTATTTATTACTACAACATTATCTCCTTTGTTCATATAGGGAACAAAATCTGATTTTCCCTTTCCTCGCAGCAAATTAGCTATTTCAACAGCTAAGCGCCCTAATATTTTATCTGTAGCGTCAATAATATGTTTTTCCATATTTCTATTTAACTAATTCAATTATTGCCATTTTAGCCCCGTCTGTTTTTCGCAAGCCCAATTTGACAATTCTTGTATATCCGCCTGCTCTTTCTTGATAACGTGGACCTATTTCTTTAATTATTTTTTTTCTAGCTTCCTTGGGCAAATATTTTGCTAAGTATTTAACATCTGAAAGATTATTAACAGCGCTTCTTGTTCTACTTTTTGTAATTAATTTCTCAACAAAAGGTCTTACTTCTTTGGCTTTTGCTTCAGTAGTCTTTATTTTTTCTTTCAAAATTAAATTAGTAGCTAAAACTTTTAAAAGCGCTTTTTTTTGATCTTTTTTACGTCCTAATTTTCTTGCTTTTTTACAATGCTTCATTTTAATGTCAATCCTAATTTACCAATAGCTCTTTTAATTTCAATAATACCCTTATCTCCCATTCCTTCAATATTTTTTAAATCTTCCCTGCTTTTTCTTGTTAAACCAGCTACTGTTTTTATACCGACATCATTAAGGATAGAAATAATTCTTGATGAAATTTTCAAATCCTCTATTTTTGTTTTTGTTAAATCTTCCTTTTTTTCTTCTTTATCAAAAACTTTTAATATTGATTTAGATTTTTTTGATTCTTTTTTCTTTAAAACAGATTTTTTCTTAATAACGCTCTTTTTTGTTTCTTTTTCACTTAAAGAAGCAAAAATTTTATAATGATCAACCAGAATATTGGCTGCTTTTAAAAACGCTTCTTTTGGAGTGATTGAACCATCCGTTTCAATATTAAAACTTAAACGATCATAATCAGTTCTTTCCCCGACGCGTACATTTTCTATTGAAGAATTAACTCTTTTTACAGGACTAAAAATAGCATCTATGGCAATTCTTCCAATTTCTATCTTTTTATTTTTCCTCTGTTCAATAGATGAATATCCTAAACCTGATTCTATATCCATTTCTATTTCTAAATCAGCTTTTTTATCAGTCAAAGAAGCAATGTGCAAATCTTTATTAATTATTTCCAGTTCAGGCGTAGTTTTAATATCACCTGCTTTTACTTCTCTTTCCCCTTTGACCTTAAGAAATGCCTTAAGTAAAATTTGTTCTTTATTATCAACACAGAGTCTAATTCTAACTTGCTTTAAGTTAAGAATTATTAGGACAACGTCTTCTATAACATGAGGAATGGTTGAAAATTCATGTTTAACACCTTTTATTTTTATACTCGTAATGGCAGTTCCAGGTAATGAGGACAATAAAACCCTTCTAAAAGCGTTTCCTAAAGTAGTGCCATATCCTGGATAACAAGCATTAATAATAAAAACCGACTTGTTTTTTTCTTTTTCAATAATTTTAGGCTTATTTGGTAAAGTAATCATAAATTTAATTTTTATTTTTTTATTAAAAATCTATCTTGAATAATATTCAATAATCATATTTATTTCTCCGATTTTTTTTAAATCTTCAAAATTAGGATAGCTTTTAACTATTCCCTCAATTTCTTGCTTATCTAAAGAAAGCCAATCAGGGGTATTGCTCTTTTTAAGAAATGCTTTTAACTCTTTGAAAAGAACAAGTTTTTTGCTCTTTTCTTTTATTTTTATAACATCATCTTTTTTTACTTGATAAGAAGGAATATCTACTTTGCGTCCATTAACTAAAATATGGCCGTGGTTTACTATCTGCCTTGCTAATCCTCTAGATTTTGCCCATCCCAAGCGAAAAACAACATTATCTAAACGACTTTCCAGTTTTTTAACCAGGAAATCACCCTTATCTCCTTTTTGACTAATTGCTTCTTTAAAATATCTTTTAAATTGTTTCTCTGAAATTCCATAAGTATAACGAACTTTTTGTTTTTCAGCTAATTGGATACCATATTCTGAAAATCTTCTTCTTCTAGATTTACCATGAGCCCCTGGAACATAAGGTCTTTTAATCATAGCGCATTTCTGCGTACTACAACGATCGCCCTTAAGAAAGAGTTTTTGATTTGCCCTCCTGCATCTTTTACATTTTGAATTAATTATCATAATAAAAATTAAAATTATACTCTTCTTGGCTTTCGCGGACGACATCCATTATGAGGCGATGGAGTGATATCTTTAATTCCGCCTATTTCTAATCCATGATTAGCTAAAGCGCGAATAGCTTGTTCTCTTCCACTGCCAACACCGTTAACAAAAATAAATACTTCTCTTAAATTTAAATTTCTTGTCTTTTCAATTAAAACTTCGACAACGCGCGAAGCTGCAAATGGAGTAGCTTTTTTGGGACCCTTAAACCCAACTGAACCGGCGCTTGCCCAGGTTATAACATTTCCTTGAATATCAGTTAAAGTAATAAGGGTGTTATTATATGTTGATCTGATATAAATATTGGCCTTTTCAAGATGAACAATTTTTCCCTTTTTATTCTTAACCTTAAGAGCTTTAGTTGCTTTTTGTTCAACTGATTCTGTTTTTTCTGTTTCTTTTAAAAGCTCTTCTTCTGATTTTTTAATAATTCTTTTTTTACCCATGAAATTAATTTAAATTTATGTTTTTTCTGCGGTTTTTTTCTTTCCACTACCAACAGTTCTGCGAACATTTCCTCTAATTGTTCTTGTATTTGTCTTTGTTCGCTGACCTCTAACTGGCAATCCTTTAATATGACGAGTCCCGCGATAACAACTAATATCTTTAAGCCGTTTAATATTCATCATTTTCTCCTGCCTTAATTCTCCTTCAACCTTATATTTCTTTTCTACTTCATCTCTTAAACTATCGACTTCCTTATTTGATAATTTATTTGTACGAATATTTGAATTTATTTTCAAATTAGATAATATTTTTTTACTTAAAGAGAGTCCTATGCCATAAATATAGGTCAAGGCAATTTCTATTCTTTTGTTTTCTGGGATATTAGTCCCGGCTATTCTTGGCATACAAATTTAATTTCTAATTTCTAATTTCTAAACAATTTTCAATGATTTAATTTTAAAATTAATAAATTAAAGAATTGTTTAAAAATTATAAATTGAAAATTGAAAATTCTAACTCAGCCCTGTCTTTGCTTATGTTTAGGGTTTTTCTTGCAAATAACATAAACCCGACCTTTACGTCGGACAATTTTGCAATGCGCGCAAATTTTCTTTACTGAAGCACGTACTTTCATTTATTTGTTTCTGAATACAATCCTCCCTTTTGTCTGATCGTAAGGGCTTAATTCAACTTTGACTTTGTCGCCAACAAGCACACGAATATGATGAATACGCATACGCCCTGAAAGACGAGCTAAAATTTCTTTATCATCACTTAATTTAACCTTAAAAGTAAGACTTGGAAGACTTTCTATGATGACGCCTTCCTGAATATTTTTTTCTTTGGAAGATTGTATCACCTTTGTATGTTAAACGATAAATAAAAACTAGTCAATAGTTATTTTAATCTTTTCTTTCTGTTTTGGCATATGTTTAACCCAAAAAGGCCAAAAACTTACTTTTGATTCCTGTATTTTTGTCTGATTTGATAAATATTTTCTAACTTCTACTTCATCTAAGCCAATTAAATTTTCTTTTAATAGGTTAGTATCTATTTTCCAGGCAATATTTTCTTCAATATCCAAATCAAATAAAATTTCATCATTTTTATCATTAATTACTGGTTCTCCCCATTGAATTTTCTGGGTTTTTGAAATTGGTTCTTTTCCTTCAGGAATCATAGAAATAACATTTAAATCAATCAAATTCTTTATATCTTTTTCTTTAAAAAGCAATGCTTTGACAATTGCTTTTATTTCTATGGTGAATTTATCCGTTTTAGCTTCTTCTTTAACGGTAGAAACAATAACAATATCTTCGCTCAAAGAGCTTTCTATTATTTTTAAATCTGTTGGAATCTGTTCTTCAAGAGCTTGCCTAACTTCATTCTTTATTTCTTCAGATAAGCTTTTTTCAGCTTTTTCAAGATCTTCAGAAGAAACAATTTTTATTTTTTCTGTAGAACCTCCTGCCATTGGAGAATTTGATTTAGCGTAAAATCCAGCATATTTAGCTATTCCTTTAAATCCAGGAATAGTAAAATTAGATGGTTCGATATTATAATCTTCACCAAAATCATCAGCAAAAATCTCTACTTCTATGCTGCTGGCAATAATTTTGCCTTCACTTATTTTTGCGCCAGGAATAGTAATTCTATCTGGAATCCTAAAAATTTTTCCATTAGAAGATTCAAACCTAGTAGTTGCGTCTAGAACCTGAGGGCTCGAACTATATTCATTATAAACAGTGATAAATCCCTTAGCTTTTTCATTTAATTGTTTTTCTCCTGTAGATTCAAATTCTTTACTTGCTATCTTGCTTACTTCAATTTCCTGAATAGGAATTTTATTTAAGCTAACATCAACTTGTGAAATATCTTGAGAACCGACAATAGATAAATTAAAATTCATCTTTTCATACTTAGGATAAACAATAATTTCAGCTTTAGGCAAAACCGAATAACCAATAAATCCAACTATTAAAAGCGCGATAATTGCAAAAATAACTAAAAACTTAGCCCATTTTAAGGGTTTTTCAGAAATACGATTTTCTATTCTATTGTTTTCACTATTTAAAAAAACATCTTGCTCCGGCTTTCGACTTATCTTAACTTCTTTTTTCTCAACTTTTGTTCTAATTATTTTTTTCTCTGGCTTTTTTTTGAAAAAATTACGTTCAAAAAATTTAGATTGAACATTATTTGCAGGATTAACAATATCAGCCATTTTTGTTTTTGATTCTCCAGAGTTTGAAGCAGTTAAAATAATATCATTTTCTTTTATTTTTTTTTCAGGCTTTAATTCATCAACTAAAAAATCAATCATGTCCTTGTTGTTATTGTCTTCTTGCTTGCTTTTATTTTCTGGCTCAGGTTCTGCTTCGCCCGCCATATTTTTTAGTGTAGGCTGAGGCGTTTCTTCAAATTTAATTTTATTTTCTTGAATTAGTTCTTCGTCTTCATCATTTTCTTCTCCAATTGTTTCTACTGGAAAATCAGCTTCTTTCTTAACAGAAAAACCTATTTTTTCAGCCATTTCCGCGCCTAAATCATCTGAAACAATTAAACTAACTTTTTTTTCTAAATTATCAGCTTCTCTTTTAAGTAATTTCAAATTAATTGAACTTTGCCAAATTTGTGCTCCTAAAGGAATAAATAAATTAATATTATTACTCTTTGAATTAATAAGCTTATCAATAACCGAAATTATTTCTTCGTCTTGTTCAAGATAAATGTTTTTCATAAATTATATAAAAATTTAATTTATTATTACCTCATCATCCTTATGGCTCTACGGAAAATAGGAGGCATAACTTTTTTTTCATCAGAAACTATTTCTAAAGCTAATCCTGCTAAAGCTAATGGCGTAATAATTTCTGAACCTTTTAATGTGTTTGTCTTGTCAATAATATTATTGATATGCTTAGACCTTATGAAATTTACTTGTAATGGTTGATTAAAAGAAAATTTATCAAGCCATTTTTTTTTAATGCTTTCTCTGCTTAAAATATTTTTAATATCAGGCAATAGACTACCTCCTCCGCATAAAAGAATTAAAGAAGGAAAATGCCTATCTTGACTAAATTCCTCCAAAACTAATTCAACTCCATTAAGCCAGATTTTAACATCCCTTTTAAGAATATCCCTAATTTTTCTTTGAACGTTTTGACTTATTTCTTTATAAGTATGTTTAATTTTTAATTCTTCAGCTTCTTCAAAACCAAGATTAAGAGATTGTGCTAAACGCTTACTGAATGATCTGCCAGCTAAAGATAAACTTTTTATCCCTTCTATTTTCCCCTGTCGGACTAAAGCAATATCAGTACTTCCTCCCCCGATATCAATGAAAATTGCTCCTGATACAGGATTAAATCCTGATGATTTTGTTAAAGCGTATGACTCAGCTGCAATGGAAAGTAATTCTAATCCAAGTTTTGAAGCAATATTTTCTAAAGCACGTAAATGAACTAAAGGCGCATAAATATTAAAAACACTTAAAAAAATTTCATTCCCTTGAAAACCTAAAGGATTTGTTACTTTGTAACCATCTATTTTAATCTCTGTCAGTAAAGCATTAATTGGTTTAATATCAATCTCTGGTCTACATGTTTCCCATGCAAGCTGACTACGCATCTTATTAAATGCTTTATGTTGAATCTTTTGAACAATATTTTGAATTTCTGCTGAATCAATATCTTTTTCTGGTTCACTTCTTTTACAAACAAAATTAGTTGTAGCACCCTTAATGAATTCTCCAGCAACTCCAATAACAACTCTTTTAGGTTTTACTCGTGCAACTTTATATGCAATATCAATTGCTTTTCTACAAGTATTCACAACTCCATCAATATCAGCTACTGCTCCAGCAAGCATATTCCCAGCTGATTGTCTTTCACGCCCATATCCAATAACTAATCCTTTCTTTTCTTCTTCATTATCCTTATCAGATTTTTTTCCTACTTTTAAAATAAGAGCCTTAACAAACTCTGTTCCAACATCCAGAGCCAGTAAATAGTCCTCCTTAACTTTGAATTTCTTTCCTAAAAGCCATTTCATTTCTTATATTTTACAATAATTACGAGTAGCTGGCAAATAATAATGTGGATATGTTTTGTTGATCACATTTCTATTCTAATATAGCTTTTATTCGACGGACTCCGGCAGAGCTAGATTGTTCTTTTATAATTTTAAAATGACCAAGCTCTTTGGTGTTCTTAACATGCGGACCAGCGCAAATTTCTTTAGAAACATTATTAATAGTATAAACTTTTACTTTTTCTCCATATTTAGATTCAAACACGCCCATAGCGCCTTGTTTTTTTGCTTCTTCTAAAGTCATTTCTTCGCAGTCAACTTGTAAATCTTTTTTAATAACTTCATTAACCATTTCCTCAACTTCTTGTTTTTGTTGATCAGTCATTTTTTCCGAATGAGAAAAATCAAAACGTAAACGCTCTGCTGTAATATTACTTCCTTTTTGAATTACATGATCTCCTAAAACCTTCCTTAAAGCAGCTAAAAGTAAATGAGCCGCCGTATGCAGTTTTTTTGTTTCTTCACTTGTGTCAGCTAATCCGCTTTTAAATTTTCCAGCGCTAGCTGTTCTAGAAAGATCTTGATGT
>CAZBRM010000008.1:0-20526 GCA_964494655.1 uncultured Candidatus Saccharibacteria bacterium
TCGTTCAATCCAGTAAAGCGTTTCTGGGGTTCTAAGTCGGGTATACAGGGTGGGTCGCACAGAGGTCCAGAAATAATTGTCAAAATTAAAAATTAATTAATATATATGTTCTGCACCATTTAGAGGGACATAACTCCATTTATCGCTAGGCAACTCTTCTAAATAATTCTTTTCGAATTCATTACCATGAACTTCATAATAATCATAAAATTCAGGAGTGACTTCATAGACTTCATCTGTATCCGGATTATACAGTCGGCTATACCCTAAAATAGCATCACTTTGAGTCTCAGACATCCTTTGTTCTGACTCAAGCTTATTTTCCCAGACATCCATAATAGTATCAGAGGTCTCACTTAGTATTTTTCCTGCTTCTAATGCACCAGCTGCCGCCTTGTTTTGTGCTTGTATGCAAGCACTTACATAGTCCTGACTTATCATATAAGAATCCAGACTCTCTTTCAATGAAGGGGTTATTAAATCTAACAATCCCATTGGAGCAGTAACTCCAATAAACATCATTCCATAGCCCCAACCCATTCCAATGTCAGCAGTTATTATATAAAAATATCCTTCACCTAATTTATTATTCTGTTGAAATTCGGCTCTAACTAATTTTGCATCAGTTACATAGGATGGCTTATCAATAACTTTTTCCGAACTAATTATTTTAACATTAGTCATAATTGGGACCTGAGGAAATGCCTGCTGGAAAAATCCGGTAAGAGCAAGGGTGCTAAAATTCATCAAATAGTTTTCGGCTGTCAGAGGATTTACCAATGGACTTTCAAACCAAGAAACATTAGATCCTCCAATTTGCATATAATTATAATCCCATGTTTTTCGTTCTTGATTTGTATAAACTGGACCAGCTTCTGAGAAATAAAAAACCTGCTTTAATTCAGAGGAAGGATCTCTGGCTAAAATTGATTTTGTAGCACATTCTCCGCCAGTATAAACATTCCAATTAGATGGCACATTTAAAGACACTGCCCCATCTGTCCAAGGAACTAATTGTATTAATTCTGTTTTAGCAACATCGCCTATTGATATACTACAAAGCGTAGCTTCTGATGGATTTTTTTTTGGTTCTTTAGTAGGCTCTTCCTTGCTAGGGTTTTCTTTTTGAGGTGATTTTGAAACCCCTTCTTCATTAATCAAAGGGATTTCTTTTTTGGAATCCGTCTTTAACAGATTCGGCAATTCAGAAATTGAATCTAAATCAGTAACTAAACCAAATAGAGCAAAGAATAAGACACTTAAGGCACCGAAAATTAAAATTGCCTTTCCTCTTGTCTTGGTCTCTTCTAAAAAACCCAAAACCAAATTAGGTCTGATAATCCCTATTAACAAACAAGCCAGTGAGATTAATAATAGTATACAAAATAAAGTTTCCATAATTTTTTAACTTCTACTTTATTTCTCTAACCAAATTATGCCTCCGTCTCCCGGGAATCCTATACCACCTCCCTCAAAGCCGGATACCGTCCATTGTTCAAAAAAATTTTCTATCGACATTTTAGTTTTTTCCTCATATTCTGCTTGATAATCAATTTTTTGGAAGAAAACATCGTCAATACCAGGATCGCTAATATAAATATAATCTTCGTCATAACCAGTAACAATCATATAATGATTTCCGTGATGACCAACTATTGACACTAAAATATCTGAAGAAATTAACTCTTTTAGCTTTTCCAGCGCTTCGTTCTTATCTTTTAAAATTAAAACTTGTTCTGTAGGATTTATTAAAATCTGATTATAAAAATCAGCATATTCTTTTGAATAACCCTCTAAGTAAACAATACGAACTTTTCCTAAAACACCAAATTCTGAAAACCCATTAAACATATCAGGTGGTCCACCCAGACCACTTTTAAGAACTGTCCTAAATTCTTGAATTTCACCTTCTGAAAATCCCTGATACATCATCAGCATAATAGCACTTCCTCCCCAACAAAAACGATCTTCTCTATAATAAGGAGCATTTTCTATATGATAAGAAGAAGGAACTTTTATCTGTTCTTCTTTTTCTTCAGGCTCTAAAACTTTTTCCAGTTTTTCTCCAGGTTGACTAGATTCATCTAACATTCCTCTTTCCTTCAAATGTTCTTCATAATTAACACATTTAACCCCGTCAAAACAATTATTCTTTCCGCAATCACAGATCTTTACGCCATGACTATATTTTGGAGCACAACCACAAGCACCAATAGCACAATCACCAGGAAAATCACCTGTTGATTCACAACACGACGCAATGCTAACAGTCCCCCCTGAACTCAAACAAGAAAGTTCTTCATCGGTTATTAATTCTTTAGAATATTCCGATGTTTGAGGTTGAGAAAGCCAAAAGATTACCCCAACAACAGCTATAATGAATACAACAACTATTATAATAATAATTAGAAAGATTTTTTTCATACCTTCTGCTCACATTTTATTAACACTAGTCCTATTGGACAAGATTAATAGCAACTTCTGCATAGCACATATTTCGCTTCATCTCATTAGTAATTTTTTCACAAAGAGAAATATCAGAAAAGATATGAGTTGAAAAATTACCATAACATAAATCTCGTAATTCCTCTTCCTTAATTTCTGAACACAAAGAGGAATCTTTTTCACTCATAGCCCTATCCATCAAACAATCATCTTTATCTTTAATCATACCGCTTGGAGTTTTAAACTCAACTTCACAAAACGATAGAGGTTGTTTAAAATAAGAAAGGCAATATTTATTTCCTTGACACAAAGATGAATCTTGTGCTCTAAAGGCCTGACAACAATTTTTAAAAATTAATCCTTCCGGAGTATCATCATTAATCTTCTGACAATATTCAACTTTTATCTCATCAGCTCGTGATTCCCAATGTAACCTATGAATAAAAGCGAAATAACATTCATTTAAATTTTCTGTTTCATCACAGTAGTCAAAATTACCTATGGCAAAACCAAGTTCGTAATAACACATTTTCTTCGGTCCCGGCTCCTGGATTTTTCGACAATAAGATATATCTCCTGTCGCCATCCCCTGACATAATTTTTTTTGATCAGGTATGTCTGAATTCTGACAAAAACTTATATCTTGGTTAGCTACTGCTAGACAATAATAGGAATCATCTGGCCGAGAAATTTTTAGACAAATTTTATTTATGAGAGTATCAGGAATATCTTCTGGATTTATAGAAAGACCCTCTTTTTTTTCACCCAAATAAAAAAATACTACAGTCGCTAAAATAACTACTAAAAATAAAAAAGCGATTAAAAGATTCTTTTTGATCATGCTATTTTAATGATAGCATGTTAATCAAAAACAAAAAAGTTAATAATTTATATAATAATAACTATTATTTGAGCATTAAATCTTCCTTTAATTATATCAAAAAAAACCGCCGATTAGGCGATTTTTACGCACTGTGGTCCCTCGAACCGCTGCTGACGTTGGCTGGGTTTCGGGGATTCGAACTTTCGTTCAATCCAGTAAAGCGTTTCTGGGGTTCTAAGTCGGGTATACAGGGTGGGTAGCACAGGGGTCTAGAACCAAATTTATCGCGACATAGACCTAAAGAAATAATAAAAATCCTCTATTCTGAAATCTCAATTATACTATTCACTACCTCCGGCAATTCCAGACAAGAATCTTCTTTATCGACCGGACCGGAAAAATGCTTAGCATTGTGCTTGATAATTAACTTGGCTCCTAATTTTTCTTTGAATATATCTCCGTGCTTTAACGGCACATATGGATCATTGTCCGAATGAATCGCCACAAAATAATCTGCTTTATCTTTAACTTCTTCTAAGGGGACATCAGTTGTAAAAAAGTTTTTCAATTCTTCAAAGCCAAGATCGTCAACAAAACCAGCCACTAAAACAACTCCCCCTATTCTCTGGCTTGGGTTCAAACCTTCAAGATAACGAAGAATCGTAATACAACCAACACTATGTCCGATAAGATAAAGGTTTTCATCCGGGACACCGATTTCTTTTTTAAGAACCGGAAGCCATCTGTCCAGCTTCGGTTCTTCTGTTTCCGGGAAAGCCGGTACCTTAACTTCAAAACCTTGTTTTTCTAATTCTTTTTTAACATAAGGATACCAGCAATATTCTGAATACCCGTCCCAACAATGAACAATGATAGCTCTTTTGTTTTTCATAAATCACTGACTATATTTTCAAATATTCACCTTCAGTCACCGCCTCTATTTTATTATCTATAACTTTAAGCGCGGATTGATCATCAAGAGCATAAAGCGGCGAAGTAAGATTTTGCAGAGATTGAAGAATCTCTTTTCTTGCATTAGGAAAATGAGGCGAATTAAGATGAAGAATAAAACTACAATCCACAAAACCAAGAGCTGATTCTAATTTTCCTTCAAAATCATCCTCTGGATAAACAACTTTAAGCAATTCCTTTGAAAGAAATTGACCAGCTACCATACTACCGGCACTGATTCCCATATAGACACGGGTTTTAAGTAAGTCCGGAAGTAGATCACCCAAACCAGATTCTTTTAGGATACGGGCGAGATATTGTTCATTTCCTCCGCCAAAACAAATTAAGTTTCCTTTTTCTATTCTTGGTTGCCAGATATCACGAGAGACAGCCGCGATATCAACAATATCAATAGAATTGTATCCCTGTTGTTGGAAATGAACCAAATCATCTATTAACCATCCCTTATCATTTTCTTCTACGTTAGCGGCCGTAGGGATAAATACTAAATTAATCTTTGACGCGGGCAGACCAACTAAATCCAAAACCGCCTTGGCAATAGACTTATTTGTAATTCCGGCTGATGTAAGTAACAATTTCATATTTTGATAAAAATTACATCTCGGCTTCTTTTTTCAATAAGTAGTTGGTGGAGCTATCTCCTCCATCAACGATTATAGTCGTACCGTTGATATAACTGGATTTTTCAGAAAGCAGAAAACTAACTACATTTGCTATTTCTTCATAACTACCGACTTTACCCAAAGGATTGAACAAAGCAGCTTCTTTAAGAAGTTCTTTCGGAGCCTGCATTCCATCACCGATCCAACCGGGAGCAATAGCATTCGCCCTTATTTTCTTTGGAGCAAGAACATTAGCAAGACTTTGAGTAAGGTTATTTAAAGCAGCTTTGGTCGCTGAATATGCTATACCCGTAATAGCACCAGTCATGCCATCGGTGCTTGAAATATTTACAATCGAAGCTCCTGATTCAAGATTCTTTTGCAATCCCTCAACTAACAAAAGAGGCGCGTTCAGATTTATTTCAAAAGTCTTGTCCCATTCTTTCATATCAAATTTATCAAATTCAATAGGAAGAAAAACACCGGCGCTATTCACAATTCCGTTAAAATGGAATTTACTTAATTTTTGAATTAGAGCTTTAGTATTTTTTCGATCGCTAAAATTGCACGGAATGCCAGTAGATTACGGAAACTGAATTTGAAGCAAAACCTAAACCACTTAACCCAGTCGAAGAAATGATGATTGAGAGTATGAAAAAGGAAGTAGCTGAATATGAAACTGCTCAGGCTGAAGCAGATAATACTTCAGACTAATTAATCAAAGCAAGCATTTTATGCGACAACGCGTCATTTGAAACAATTCAGGTGACGCGCTTCTTTTTAAAAAAACAAAAATTATTTATTGATAGGTGTAACCAGATATCCCGTGTTATGTAATGTAGCGTAATAATAATGAAGCTATTTCACGTAACTCGTTTTTATACGAAATGTCTTAACACAGCTTTGATTTAAAAAGAAATATATATTAATAAGATCAAAAATCACTGCTGGCCGTATGGGACGAAATTGGAATCATAATAGCCAATACGCATCGGGGCCAGATACACCGTGTTAGGCGATGTATTTTTTAGATTCATTTATATCTTCTTGTATTTTGCTAATAATATTTGTTAGTATTTTATCTGGCGTTTTAAAGTTTTTGTCATAGGGATAATAAAAATCGCCCCATTTCGCATCAACAAATTTTATTCCATCAAATAATCTTGGCTTAGAATATCTAGGGATAATATGCAAATGTACATGTTTAATAAAATTGCCCAAAGAACCATAATTAAAAAGATCGGGCTTGAAAATTTTGACAAGGGCATCTCTCGTACTTTTACTGATTTCAAAAAGCTCTTTGGCTTCATCTTTGGTAATGTCAAAAAAGTCTTCTGCGTGTCTTTTTAATATAACCAGACAACGACCGAGGTAGGCTTGGTTATAGCAAAGCTCCAAAGTCCAGTAATTATACTCTTTTATTACTAGATTTTTATTATCCCTATGACAAAATTTACATGGCATATAAATAAATCTAAAAAATATTTCGCCTAACTAGTTTTGATTTAAATGAATGTGTATGTTGTGAACGGGTGAAAGTCGATGCTGGGGAGGAGGGATTCGAACCCCCGATACATAGCTCCAAAAGCTACTGCCTTACCACTTGGCCACTCCCCAATATAGATCTACTTTCATTCCAAGCCACGCCTTGACGAGTACATCCTTCCGCCCTCCGAGCGTAAAGGATGTAGCTCTCAAGGCACGGCTTGTCACTCACAGCATTCAATCACTGCTAATTCCAGAGGAAGTTGTTGAAAATCTGCTGATTTAATTTCATTTTCAGCATGAATAAAAAGATGTATTGTTTTTAGCAAATCTACCTGTTCAAATTTTTCTCCTTGTTTGATTATGATATCAATTTGCTCTTTAGTCAATTCTGAAGCAATTAATTTAGCTAAATTTGAATCAACTTTTAAAATAAGCATTTTTCTTAAATAACTTACTAATGATTTTGTAAATTGAACTAAATCATGACCTTGATTAGCTATTGTGTTAATATGAAAAATTGCTTTGCTGTTTTGATTTTCAATAATATAATCAACTAAATCCTGAACTGCCTTTATATCAGTCACCCCTAAAATTGTTTGAACCTCTTCTAAAGTAATGTTTTTATCTTCCATAGACATAATCTGGCCCAATAAGCTTTCGCCATCCCTGATTGATCCATCAGCATTCAAAGCAATTAATTCTAGAGCCGGCTTTTCTATGCTTACTTTTTCCTGTTTAGAAATCCAAGCCAACCGCTCAACAATTTTATCTAAAGTTAATTTATGAAAATCAAATCTCTGGCATCTTGAAATTATGGTCTGAGGAACTTTATGAATTTCTGTTGTTGCTAAAATGAAAATAGCGTGAGCTGGCGGCTCTTCCAATGTTTTAAGCAAAGCATTAAACGCCGGCGCTGTAAGTTGATGCGCTTCATCTATTATAAAAACCTTGTATTTTAAATTATTAGGGCTGAACTTAATTCCATCGCGTAATTCTCTCATTTCATCAATTCCTCTATTTGAAGCCGCGTCAATTTCTATCAAATCCATTGATTTGCCTTGATGAATTTCTAAACAAGCTAAACATTTGTTACACGGCTCAGAATTTTTTAGTTCTAGACAATTAATCGCTTTGGCTAATAATCTGGCAATTGTCGTTTTCCCAACTCCGCGGACGCCATTAAAAATATACGCATGCGCAACTTTGTTAAATTTGAGCGCATTCGTTAATGTCTTAACAATATGTTCCTGCCCAACTATTTGCGAAAAATTAATCGGACGATATTTGCGATATAAAACAAGATTTTCCATATTACTTCTTAAAAACAATAAACTTATAACCAACGAAATTCCAAAACATGCCGACAAATGAAGCTATAATAGCTCCTATGCTTGCCCAAAGATTTTCAGAAATGCCCGCTTGAGGACCAACAAAATTAACCAAGAAAGAAGCAACAATGTTATTTATAAATAAGCCAATTAAACTGACAACTATAAAAGATAAAAATTCTTTAGTTACTCTTTTATTCTGCGCTTGATCGCTGAATGTCCAAAATTTATTTAATAAATAACTATTGATCACAGCCGTAATAAAAGAAACTCCTTTAAAAACAGAATAAAACGGTCCTGAAGCAATACTTGTTAAAAAGATAAATAAATTTAAAACTCCTAAATCAAGCAAAAAATTAACTCCGCCCACTAAGGCAAATTTACCAATTTGTAAAAAGCTTTTATTTTTTTTACTTAGTAAAAAAGTAAATAGAAACCAAATTAAACAAAATATTGGAAAAAATACAGGCAAAACCCATAAAGGAATTGATTCTATTAAAGATATTCCTGATTCTAAATTATTAATTACCAAAAGTAGGAGCCAGCCAGCTACTTCTCCTATAAGTAGAACTATAAAAATATCTAATTTTTTAATTTTCATATAAATTAAACTTTAGGCGCTTTTTGTATTTCAAGAGCCATCCCTTGTTTTAAAATTATTTTATCTCGACGCTTAATCTTTTTTTCAAGAAATAATCTTGCCAGATTATCTTCCACTCTTTCCTGAATAACCCGACTTAAAGATCTTGCGCCATATAAAGGATTATAACCTGCCCTAGCTAATTCTTCAACTGCCTCTTTTTCTACTTCAAATATTACGCCTTTTTCATCCATTCCCTTTTTAACCATATTTAAGAATAAATGAGTTATTTTAATCATATTTTCTTCCGTAAGCGGCTTAAATAGAACGATTTTGTCAAAACGGTTTAAAAATTCAGGCCTGAAATATTCAGGAAGAACTTTCTCTTTTAGTTCTTTCTCTACGCCTTCGTAAATAACACCTTTGGCAATTATTTCCTGAATAATCTTAGTTCCAGCATTAGAAGTAGCTATTAAAATAACATTAGTAAAATTAATTGTTTCTCCAGAAGCATCAGTTAAGCGACCTTCATCCATAACTTGCAGAAAAAGATTTAAAATATCAGGATGAGCTTTTTCTATTTCATCTAAAAGCAAAAGAGAATATGGTTGGCGTTTGATTGCTTCTGTAAGGTATCCTTTTTCAATTCCTTGATCCGAGCGCATTCCAATAAGACGCCTCAATCCTCTTTTTTCCTGATATTCAGACATATCTAAACGAACCATTTTTTTTTCGCTTCCAAAATAAACTCTAGCTAATGTTCTAGCTACTTCTGTTTTGCCAACTCCTGTTGGCCCGACGAAAAGAAAATTACAAATAGTTTTTTTTCTATCTTTTAAATTAACACGGCTGCGTCTTAAAGCTGAAGCGGCCGCTTTAACCGCTTCTTCCTGATTAATGACTCTTTTATGAATTAATTCTTCTAAATTGAGTAATTTTTCTTTTTCTGCATCTTGAACCTCTCCCATTGGAATATTGGTTTTTTCAACTACTAATTTAGTAATATGCTCTTCTTTTATCTGATTTATTGATCTTTTTTTACCTCTTAATCTGTAAGCCGTTTCTGCAAGCAAATCCATTGTTTTTGCAGGTAAGGCCTTGCCATAAATATATCTATCAGCCAGATTAATTGCCTGCTCAACAGCATCAACAGAAAAAAGAACATTCTGTTTTTTTTCAATAACAAAAATCTTGCTGATTAAAATTTGCCAGATAGAATTGCGATCAGGATTTTCCACATCTATTTTATTTAAAACATTACCCAGCACTTTCCCTTCAATTTTTGAAGAAAAACCTTCTAAAGAAGTCGTTCCAATAAAGAAAAAAGTGTTATTATTTAAAGCCGAAGCTAAAATTTCAGAAAAATCTAAACCATGTCTCTGACTTTTTAATCCAACTAAATTATCAACTCCTTCAATAGTTAAAATAATATTTCCAGCGCGGCTTACTTCAAAAAGAATTTTTTTCAAATATTCTTCACCTTTATCTTTGGCGCCTTCTAATCCAACTAAATTGCTAATATCTAATTTAACTAAACGTTTATCTTTTAAAAACTTTGGCACATCTTCAGAAACCATCATTTGTGCTATTTTCTTTAAAATGGCTTTTTTTCCAATAGTACTATACCCGACTAAAATTATTCCTGTCTGACCTGCGCTAAAAAAATTAAATATATCATTAATTTCCCTTTCTCTGCCAATAACAACTTCAAAAGCTCCTTGTCTAGCCATATATGTTAAATCATTACTAGCCAAATCAAGCGTTGGCGTTAAAGCAGCTGTCATTGCCCTATCTAATTTGCCTTTTGGCTTGAAAAGACGCCTCCAAAAAAATGACCTCTCATATTTCCTGATTTCCTTTTCAAATATAGTCCACTTAATAACTTTTTCAACTTCGTCAGAGCTTATGCCAAACTCATCAAAAAGCATACCGACTAAATTTTTATTTTGAGTAATAGCCCAAAGAACATCCAAAGAACTAATTTGTTCTTTTTTTTCTTTTAAACAGAAAAGATAGGCATCTATAAAAACATTTCTGAAATCCTGGCTTATTTGCGGACCTAAAACATTTATACTTCTTTCTGAATCAGGAAAAAAAGAAGAGCTTTTTAAAATTTTCTTTGTTTTTTTTATAACCTGCTTAGGATCACAATTTAATCGCTTTAATATTTTTTTAAAATCTTTTGTTTTTATAAAAAAAGAAAAAAGATGAATTGGACGTAAGAAATTATATTTATTCTTATAGCAAAACATCCAGGCCTTTTCCAGTGAATTCATAGCTTCTTTATCAAGAAAAGAAGAAATTTCTATTTCGTGACCCTTCTTAGGTGTTTTTATCTTGTTAATTTTTTCTTTTTTTCTCTGCCAGAGATAAAAAAGAAACATATCTGTTAAGAGTGATATATATAAAAGCTTAAAAATACCGTATATTCCAAATAAAAATAAAAATAGCAAAACCAGCCAGCCTAATTTTCTCTTAATCTTTCTGTGGCTGATTCTTAAAATATTAATATGCGGTTGGAAAATAAGGTTGGTTTCGCTCATAAAAATAATTGCCAGATTATAAAGAGAGGCAAAGCAATCCAAGCAAGAAAAATACAAGCCCAGAAAACAGCGCAAATAAATATAAAAATAAATCTCCAAAAGATTTGCCAACAACGGACCATTAAAGTCAGGACATAAGCGTCCCAGCCACGCTGAGCAAACATCGGTTTAAAGAAACTGCGTAAAATAATAGACAAAGCTAAAAAACGCCAAGCGTTTTTTAGCCGACGCAAGCAAAAAAATCCTGTATTTTTTAATCCTCTGCTATACCACCACAAAGGAAAATACAAAACCTCCCAGACAACATCCAGAAAAACATCTTTTAAAAATATCTTATAAACTGACATATTAATAAAAATTTCAACTGCTCTTTTATCATTCCTAACTTTTTTAATGTCATTCCCAACTCTTTCGGTGTCACTCCTTTTTCTTCCGATGTCATTCCCAACTTGATTGGGAATCCAGGTCTGGATTCCCGCTTTCGCCTGCCTCGACGGCAAGGCGGGCGGGAATGACATCAACTATTTAATCAAATCATAATATAAATCTTTCCATTTAGGATTTTCTTTTTCAATTAATTCTAATTTCCACTTTCTATCCCATTTCTTTAATTGTTTTTCTCTGCTTATAGCACTATGAATATCATTTGTTGTTTCGTAATAGACAAGTTGATAAACATTATATTTTTTCGTAAAACCATCAATAAGATTATTTTTATGTTCATATACTCTTTCAATTAAATCATCTGTTACACCGATATATAGAGTTCCATTTCTTTTACTGGCTAAAATATAAACAAAATAATTCTTAGAAACCATAATATTTTAATTCTGGATTCCCGCTTTCGCGGGAATGACATCAAGGAAACTTAATACAAGTTCATATACTAAAATTATATCATTTTTTAAATAATTTTCCCATAAAAAACTACCCTTGCCCAAAGATAAAAGTAGTGATGCCTATGTATCTCATTATATAAATTAATCGCGCAATAATCGCGCAATGTTTTATCTTTTGTCATTCCGAGCGTTTTTTGTCATTCCGAGCGTAGCGAGGAATCCCTTAAAGATAGACATCAAAATGACAAGCAGATCCAACTTAATAGCTATACTTAAATTTCAGAATTAAAGTATTTATCTTTCAAAAATTTTGTAAATTTTTTCATTTCTCCTTGATATTTTTCAAGTTTTTCCGAAATTATTTTCTTTTCTTCTTCTGATAATTTTTTATCTTCTTCAATAATTGGATTATAATCTTCTCCACCATTATATATTCTAAAATCTCCTTCTACACCTTCTTCAATTTCTAATTTTATATTTGGTTCAACCTTTCTATCTTTATAAAATTCATCTAAAAAATTCTTTGCTTTTTGCATTAATTTTTGATTTTCCTGTCTCCATTCCTGGAATTCGTCTGTTTCTCCATTTTTAGAACATTCTTTAATAGCTTCCCAATAAGCATCTAGATTTAACATTCTTTTTGCTTTTTCTACTGGTATTTTATATTTTTTAGAAACTTTTTCAAAAGCAGTATCTTGTTCAATAAATTTTTCTTCTGGTTCATCTGGCGCGCTTATTTCTACCCATGGTGCAGACACACCTCTTTCTATGTGCCCTTCGCAAGATTAAGATGTTGGCATATCTAAAGCATTAAATACAACTATTGTTTCTTTTATACCTTCATCTATGTCATAACTAGTTGCATCAGCCCAATCTTCAACATCTTTTTTTATATGTTCAAACTTTTCTTCTTTTGATTCTTGTTCTTCTAAACTATTTTCAATTTTTTCAAAACTTGACATAAATTTTTGAATATGTTATCATCTAATTAAGTTAGAATGATTTACATTTATTAATTGATCTTTAATAAAAGGAGGTAAAAAAGGATGAAGAAGAAAGCAATTGGAATAACACTGATGGGATTATTTTTGGCAGTGATGGCATGGACAACTCCTGCTATTGCTAAGGGAGAAGGGTCATATTTTCTCTACTTTGATAATGACGCGATACTTAGAATCAATGCCGACGAGAACGCTTTAACGCAAGCAGAGGCCTATGAACTCAAGGCTATTCTGGAAGAAAAAGGAGCAGATGACATATTGCTAAAACTTGAGAAAAAATACAACCGGCATATAATGCCATTTGCTCTGTCGCTAATCATCGTTCGCCAGCCAAATCAGATTCATCTCAAAATCATTGATGGTCAAACTATTTATATTGGCATTGGCACAAGTAATGTTCCTCTGTTTCGTCTCATTCAGGCAGCAGAAAGATTAGCTCAAAACCTCAAACAAACTCAATAACTTTCACTTAAAGGGATGGATTTTATGTTCATCCCTTTATTTATTTTTCTGGATTATATTTAATATTTTTTATAATTAAAATAATTTACTAATTTTTTTTAGTTTCTTCTAGTTTTTTACTTTCTTTCAGCTCTTTTTTTATCCTCTAATTTTCCATATCTTAAGAATTTTCTGTAACTTCTCAACTTGTCCAACTCCTTATTAACTATTGGCATAAAATTTTTCCCAAATCTCTCTTTTAACATTTTTTCCGAAACATCTTTAAAATCTTTGTTTTTCATCTCTTCTAATCTTTCCTGTATCCATCCAATCTTGAATTCAATTTCTTCAAAAGCAAGGTTTGAGTCTCCTTTTTCTAGACTTTCTAAAACACTATTAAAATGCTTTTCATTGTCATTTTTATTATTTTCATTTACGTCTAAAAAATATGCCATTTCTTTTTTTATTTGCGTCTTAATATCGCTCATGCTAACATTGTCTTTTGGTCTATCTTTATACATTTCTACTGACAATCTTTCAGCAAATTTTCTGAGATTGTTCTTTTTTAATTCACTGGTGAAATTGTTATTAATTTGCAACTCTATTTCTGCTAGAGGATTTTTGATATTTCCTGCTCCAATCTGGTTAAATAGATCCACACATTTATCATGTCGCTTCAACAATTTAGGATCAAAATCTTTTTTATATCCAAGATCTATACTTCTTTCTTCTTTTTCTAATTCTTTTTCAATTGATTCAAGTTCATTTCTGAAATAATCATCCACATCTTTCATAGTCGATCCATATAATTCTCTTTCTAAGCTAAATTTTATGTCTTCTCTAGAATATCTATATAGTGAAGCATGTTTATCTTCCGATTTTACTTTATCAGCAATATTAATATGATCAATTTCTTTTGGAATTAATTCATCAAAATTTCTGAACAATTCTTCTTTATCTTCTGATATTTTTTTGCCAGTTTTATATTCGATTGCGCTTTTTATTGCATCAAAATGATTCTTTTGGTTTGAATCTTCTACATTATCTTCTTTTGTTTCTTGCTTTTGTTCTTGTTTATTTTCTTCAACCTTTTCGCTATCTTTAACTTCCTCTACTTTTTCGTCTTGTGGTTCTTCTTCTGCTTTTGGCTGGTCAAATTTTGGTTGTTCAAAACTCATATTGTTTTATTTTTTACTGCTTTTAATTCGGAACAATATATTACAAATTAAAAGATATAAAAATGTTTTTTATTTAATCAAACTAATTAATTGTTCTTTTTCTTTTTTAACTACTTCCTGCCATTTTTTTTGATTTTGCTTTCTTAATTCATCCATTTCCTTTTCATATTTCTTGTCTATCTTTTGTTCTTCTTTTTTTTCTTGAATAAAGACGCTGATTAACTTATTAACTTCCTTATCAGAAAAACTCCTTAGATTATGGATAATTTTCTGTTGTTCGCTCTGTGATAGATCAGATTGTTTAACTAAAACATATAAATCAGCTCTGTTTTTATCCAAAACAAACGCCAAAAAACCTTTATTTGTTAATGTTTCGGCTATCGCCTCAAGATAAAAAGGATCATTTTTATCTATGGGCTTTAAATATTCAACCCGAATAGTCTCTTTACCTTCTTGTTTTAGATCTCCCCGTCTCGCCTTGACACCTTCCTTGATAATGGCCTTAATTAAGTCCTCTAAATAGACCTTGATTTTTTCAGTTACGGCTTCCATAACAAAATCTTTGTCTTTATTAAGACTAACTTTAGCCAAATATCGTTTTTCAGCGACAATAATAATATTTTTATCAGTCATAAAATTACCAATTAGGTGGAAGAGGAACAGGAGGTATTTTTACAAATACTTCATGAGCTGGCAACTCCACCCCTTTTGACCTAAAATAATTTTGAATTAATTTATCTCTTATTTTTTTCGCTCCCCTGGCGTCAAAACCAGGTGTAGTTTTAGATAAATGAAATTCTATTAACTTTCTGTCTTGTTCAGGCAAATCTTCTCTATCTGGATCTGAAAAATATGCTCCACAAATCTCAGCCCAATATTCCAGACATTTTTTGTAATATTGATATTGTTTGTCTTTTTCTTGAATGCTTTCCACATAAGCCGAATGATAACGATCTGAGGATTCTAATCGCTGAGCTACTTTGGCTAAAAGATATATTCTCGCTTCGGCTGATAATTGATTATCAAATTCCCAATCATTAGCATGGGCTAATTCGTGACTCATAATATTCCCCAAAAGATAATGAGGGTTTTCCCACCTCACTGGCCGGAAAAATTCAATTTTTGCTTTACTCTTATAGCCCGTATCTTTACACCAAGCTAATATGCCTTTATTCTCTTTTATAAATTCCCTTGCAAATTTATCCAAGTACTCAAATGACTCTATATCGCTTCCTACCCACTCATTAGGAAAAGTCTTTTCAACAACTTCTTTGATTAATTCTGATGAAAGCTTTATTGTTTTTTGTTCAGCTTGAGCATTAAAATCGCCTACTAATTTTTCAAAACCCTTAATTTCTTTTACTGCTGATGGCTTCTCGCTATCAACCTTAATATCCATATTAAAGTTTTCCAAATCAGATAAAATTAGTTTTAATCTATCACTCTGTGATAATTGATCAGATTGTAGTATATCATTGGCAATCAACTTCATAAAAAATGGCAAATGATCCCCCATCTTTTTTTGTAAAAACGGCATGACTTTATATAAATGACGAACCCACTCAATCTGTTCTTGTTTAACCGATTTCTTTTCAACGCGCTCTATAGTAGTCGGCTCTTGAAAAGCAACATCGGCCTTAACCTCGCCTATTGAAGAAAACCCAATCACTGTGGCTGCAATAATGCTTGTTATCTGTCCAAAAACTCTTCGGCGAATATAGCTTTTTGACTTTCTTTTTGACTCTTGAAGTTGATTATCTGATTTTTGTAAAGAATCAGCGGTCTCTTTTAATCTGATCTCTATCTTATCAAAAGTTTCTTCTGATAAGCCGGCTTTGTTTACTAATTCGCCATATTTTTCTTTTATCTTCCTAATTTCGTTCTCAGCTTCTTGAGAATAATTTATTTCAGGAATCTTCGCTTCTTTAATTTCTTTCGGCTCAATTACTTCTAATTCTTCCTGCTCGGGTTTAAGTGCTTGTTCTCCCTCTAAAGAAATTTTTTCAAAACTTGCCATAAGTTTTATTTCACGCCTATGTCAGAATCTATTGGAGATGAAGAGCTTGGTCCCGAAGAAACAGATGATTTCCACCTTTCAGCAATTTCTTTTTCAACTTCAGCTCTATCTCTTCCGTATTTCATATGAGAAAGCTTTTTGATTGATTTGGCTATTTCATTATTACCTTGTTCTGGCGGATATATTGCCAAGCTAAACGACTTTGATATTTCATTATTAATCATTAATTTAATATGGGCATTGAAATTATCAATATTAATTAAACTATTCACATCAAAGACCGGCTCAAACTGCTTCACAAGAGATTCAGCATCTTCCGCGCCAACACGAAAAGCAACCATTGAACCAACATTGCCAAAAACCGCCTTACTTATTTCTTCAGTTAGTTGTCCAATAAACTGATGTCCCATAATTAAACAAAGCTTATATTTCCTTGCTTCAGAAAGAATCGTCGCAATACTATCAGTTGAAAAGTTCTGAAACTCATCCATATATAAATAAAAATCTTTGCGTTCTTCCTCAGAAACATCAACCCTGGAAAAAGCAGCCATTAATAGCTTGCCGACAATAATTAAACCAAGCAAATAACTATTAATATCTCCCAAGCGACCCTTGCTTAAATTAACTAAAAGGATTTTTTGTTCATCCATAATCTGCCTAAAATTAATAGAACTTTCCGACTGCCCTATAATCGGTCTCATATAATCATTAGCAATAAAAACATTAAATTTTGAAGTAATATAAGGAACCATATTTGCTAAAGAAGCGTCCCCGCCAGCTTTTTCCGCTTCTTTTTCCCAGAAATCTTTAACAACTATATTATTACATTTAACAAGTAAACGACTGCGAAATTCTTTATCAGACATAATCTTAGGAACTTCCATTAAGGTAAATTTCTCGCTAGGGTCATCCATTAATAACAAAAGTGCGTTACGCGTATATTGTTCAAACATAGGCCCGCCTGATGTTTTCATATCATATAATTTATCAAAAATACTCATTAACTCATTAACAACAAAAGTTTTCTGCTCTGGATATTTAGCGTCATAATTCATCATATTTAAACCTAAAGGTCTTTCCATATCAGCTGGATCTATTAAAATAACATCTTCAGCTCTTTCTTTGGGTATTTGACCCATAACTGATTCTAAATCACTTCCATGAGGATCTATAAAGCAGACGCCTTTTCCTTCTTTAATATCCTGAATAATCATATTTTTCATAAAAACTGTTTTACCGGTACCTGTTTGTCCAACAATATATAAATGACGACGCCTGTCATTTTCCTGCATACGAATAACTGTTTCTACTCCACGATATTCATTTTTTCCTAAAATAACACCTTCTTTAGGCATATTAGCAGGCGGAGCTGCTTGCTCTGTTTTAAGAAATTTAACTTTAGGTGTTTCAGTACTTGCGATAGGAAAATGAAAAATACTAGTTAATTCTTCTGTATTTAAAAGCATTCTATTCTGCTGATTAAAAAGACGAAAAGAAAAATCATAGATCAAATTTTTTAAACCGCGTCCTTTTTTCATTCTAAACGGATTAAATTTATTCATATCTGGCGCGTCAAACTGTACAAAAGAAGATTCTAAATGACTTAAAAGCTCATCTGCCCTATTTTGGTCAGGCGCAGAGACCAATAATCTTAAATTAACATCAAAACCAACCTTTTTTGCTTTATTCCCTATCGCCTTAATAGTTTCTTCCTGCCCTGCCGTAATAATTGGCCTCATTTCTTCCTGTGTTTGATTGTCTTTACTGCCTTTTCTTAAATCTTTTGCTATTTGACCCAATGTATTTCCTCCTTTAGAAGATTTAGCCTGAGAAAAGCTTTTGCCTTTCTGCATCTCCATGGTAATATCTCTACTTAATTTCTGCCATTTCATTAAAGTAGGACGAATAAGAATCTGGATGGAAACACCTTCTCCTTTTTCGCTGACCTTACTTAAAGCGCTAAGAATTTCATTAAGAGGATCGGTTTCTAAATCCTTATATGTCCTAAAGGGTAAAGCATAGTTTTTAGCTAATTTTAAATAAGAGCCAGCAACTTTTCCTTCTGGATTAAAAATATTATAGTCCTCAACTTTTTTAATTGATGCATCTGAATAAAAACCATGAATTTGCTTTTCAATAATTGTTTCGTATCTGCGCGGCATGGAGATATAGAAACTTATTTCTTCGCCGGTCTCAGGAGTTGCTATTTCAAAAGTTAAATGCGGCTGACCGTAAAAAAATACATCTTTTGTTTCTCTGATATTACTGAAACTGCTGTAAAGCTGTTCCATGACCGCAATAATTTCCTTTTCTGTTTTAGGGGTTTCTCTTTCATCTTTCCTTGACTTTTTAGGCAATGAAATTAAAAAAAGGCTCATATTTAAAGCCCTAGCTCTTTTTCCTTTACGCTTGTTGCTGTCAATAAAAAATAACCCTCCAATACAAACAATGGACAAAAAAAGAAAAAAGATAATTAATAAAAAAATCTGATTAAAATCCATGGTGAGTATTAAAAACGAGTATTCTGAAATTTTTGAGCGTGGAGGGCGCCCTTTAGGGCTAAAGCGCGAATAAATTTTAGAATACGAAGTTTAATTATATCTTCTTTAATTTATCTTCTTCAACTAACTTATCATATAGTTCATCTACTAAAGTGTCATGAAATTCATCAAGTACATAAGCGTCATCTAATCCTTTAGCAACATTAACAGCAAAATCAAGGTTTTCTGAAAAAGACAATTTGCAAAGCTCTTTAATTTGGCTCTCGCGGTCTAATTCTTTAAGTTCTTTAATCTTATTTTTAATTTTTGAAGATAATTTTGACGCTGATGTAGTTGGAGTAATTTCTTTTTCCACTGATTCTTCTGGTTCTTTTGATCTTTCCTGAATTATTTCTGGCTCTTCAATTATTTCTATCCTTGGCTTTTTAACTTCTTGCTTTTCTTCAGTTAATTTTCTCTCCGACTTTAAAATTTCCCGTTCTTTTGAATCGGAAAAATCTTCTTTTTTTAACTCAACTTTTTTGCTTAAAGCAAGTGGCTCCTCTTCAAGCGACTCCTGATATTTATCTTTAATCTCAGACATAAATTAAGTTTGTAATTCTTTTATATTCGCCTTCATCTCTCCTTTAAACTCTTTGATCACCTCTTTAACCATCTCGTCATAATTATTAATCTTCTCTCTTAAAAATTCATTAATTTTATCCGGGTCATTTGTTTCCCGCGCTCGGTCAAATTCTTTTTTATCTTCTTCAGATAATTGCTCCAATACTTTAATGGTTATTCTTTTTAAAACCGACTCGGTCATAGTAGTTAAGAGTTCTATCTGCTTATCCTCGGACAAATCCTCTAAACCGAATTCTTTAATAATATTTTCTTGAATTATTTTTTTATTCATTTTATTTCTCCTTTCATTAATTATTTAAATTAAATTATTAAT
The DNA here is from genome assembly GCA_964494655.1 of uncultured Candidatus Saccharibacteria bacterium. GTDB lineage: Bacteria > Patescibacteriota > Minisyncoccia > Portnoybacterales > UBA2143 > JAHJQT01. The sequence goes on from CAZBRM010000008.1 coordinate 19,696, forward strand.
TAAGTTTATGGTTTAACAACCATTCTTAAAAATCGCTTGACAGTCATTTGTTGAATTTCCTGACTTGGCGTAAAATTACGAATAAATTCAGCTAATTTAATATGGCGGTTAAATTCAGTTACTCCATACATTCCATGATGGGGTAAATCAATCGTTTTATTACTTCGCCAAAATTCCCATGCTTCTGATTTAGATGGAATTTCCTCAAATAATTTGCTTATTTTAGTATTCATAATTACTTCATACTCTTCCGGATTAAAACCAAGATTATTAACTAAATTACTTTCTAATTTCGTAATTTCTGTTTCTAATACAGCTTGTTTATCCATTTCTACATCAGTTATATCAACATCAGGTGTAATCTCTGTTTTTCCTGATAAAATTTCATCTACTTGTTCTGAATCAAGCTGTTCTTCAGGATGAGCCTCAACCCATTTTTGAATTGATTCTCCATGCGTTTTAATATTTTCTAAAGATGCTTGCTTTAGCGCTCCTGCCTTATCAAACACCTTCTTTATTTCTGATTCGTCTTCAAAAATAGATGAGAAATCAATTTTTTGTCCAACATTTAATTTATCAATATTTTCCAAGCCAAATGTTTTTGGATTCTCAGATATTTTATCTTTAACCGCATCTATTAAATAAGTTTTTCTTGCTTCATCTAATACAGTAAATTTTTCGCCATAATGTTTTTCTAACTGGTCTTCAGACATTTTCCAAATTGAATCCCCTTTCTGAACTATTTCAATAAACTTTGTTGCCTCTACCTGTTCAACTATTTTTTCTGTCCCTTCTGTCTGCGCCTGTTCAGTTATTTTTTCTGTCCCTTCT
>CAZBRM010000008.1:20626-24037 GCA_964494655.1 uncultured Candidatus Saccharibacteria bacterium
TGTTCAGTTATTTTTTCTGTCCCTTCTGTCTGCGCCTGTTCAGTTATTTTTTCTGTCCCTTCTGTCTGCGCCTGTTCAGTTATTTTTTCTGCCCCTTCTGTCTGCGCCTGTTCAACTATCTTTTCTGTCCCTTCGCCACTCCAAATACCTCCAACTATATTATTTAATCCCTTGCTAATTAGACCAGAACCAACCAATGCGCCCATTGTACCGGCTAAAGTATAACGCCAGCGTTTTTGTCCTTTTTTACTTCCTTCTAATTCAAGCAATTTTTCATCTAATTTTTTATCATTGTTTTTAATACTCTCCTGCAACTTATCAGCCAACTCAGCTAATGTCTTTTTTTCTACTTTCTTCTCTTGGCTTCTTTTGATTAATGCTTCCAAACCAACTGCTGTAGCCGCGCCACCTAAAACCCTCTGAAACCACCGACCAGCTACGACACCCGTAACCAAAGCAGCTCCAGTAGCTCCACCTGCTGCGCCGGCTGCCATTCCGCTAACTAGTAGTCCACCAGAAATTAAAAGTTTTTTATACAAAGGCATTCTTCGATATTTCTCAATTATTTTGCCAGCAAAATTTTTCATTTTCTCTAACTTTTCTGATTCTTCTTTGGCTTCTAATTTTAAATCCATTTTTTGGTCGTATAATCTATTGGCCTCTCTGATTATAGTTTCTTTAGTAATTTCTTCTATTTTCTCTTTAATTTTTTCATCAGCCTCTTTTTCTAATAAACCTAATTTTTCTACTTCTCTGATTGCTTTTTCATACATAGCTGTCCGAACGAATCTCAAAAATTCCAAATATTTTTCTTTGGATTTTTGATAACCTTCAAAATCTTCTTTTTTTCTGTCTAATTTTTTATTCTCTTTAACCCATTTTTCCGTCTCCAAATCAACTCGAGCAAAATTTTTTCTAACTTTGTCTAAGCTAACTACTTCGGTTAGTTCTATTATCGGTTCTTCTTTTTTTCTAGATTTTTCTTTTGTTTTTATTTCAGGTTTCTCTTCTTGTTTGTTTTCCTCTTCCTCAACCCAAACTTTATCTATTTCTTCTTGATTTTTCTCTGAAGTACTCAATGGTTTTTTTTCTTCTATTTTCTTTCTTTTCTTGAAATCCTCAATAATCTTTTTCTTTTTTTCAGCTGCTTTAGCTAATGCCTGCTTCTTTATTTCCTGAACCTGTTTAGTATGTTTTTGCAAATTTTCTTCGGAACTAGAATCATATTTAAAATCCAACTTTGGCTCATCCTTTTCTTCTTTTGTTTTTATTTCAGGTTTCCCTTCTTGTTTACTTTTCTCTTCCTCAACCCAAACTCTATTAATCTCTTCTTGATTTTTTTCAGAAAAACTTGGTTTTTTTTCTTCTATTTTATCTAGCTTCACACCCAAATTCTTCTCAATTGTATCTATTTGTTCTTTCGTAGGTGTTATTATTTTTGCTTTTTCAAATTTATTCTCCATGATATTATATTCTCTATTATTAATTAATATAATTTTAACATAAAAAATAATAAATTAGTATCTAAATTTTGTTATATTATCTATTATATGTTATTATCAATGATAATAACATAGTGAAATGAAATTAAACAATAAAATAACAAATATTATAGCTGTTTGTCTTTTAGTTTTAATGTTTGGACTGGCTTTTTTTAGTATGCTTGGCGATGCAAACACAATGGATGAATTAGCTCATACTCCAGCTGGATATTCCTATATTATTAAAAAAGATATGCGGCTTAATCCAGAGCATCCTCCTTTATTAAAAGATTTAACTGGATTATCTATCTGGCTTGGTTCTAAGATAACAAATGATCCTGTTTATTTTCCTGACAAAGTTAAATCATGGACCCATGATCTAAACGGACAATGGGACTTTGGCAGAGAATTTCTTTTTAGAAACAATAATAATGCTGACAAAATTATTTTTCTTGCCCGTTTGCCAATGCTCTTAATAATGATTATTTTGGGGTATTATGTTTTTAGATGGGCTCGTGAACTTTATGGAAACACAGCCAGTTTATCAGCCTTATTTCTTTATTCTTTATCCCCCGCTTTTATTGCCAATGGACGATTAGTAACTACTGATGTCGTTGCCGCAGCTGCTTTTTTCATATCAATATATTATTTTATAAAATGGATTCAAAAACAAAGTAAAAAGAATTTGATTATTGCCGGACTTGTCTTCGGACTTGCTTTATTAGCCAAGTTCTCACTTGTTCTCTTAATTCCATATTTTATATTAATCACTTTAATTTGGGCAGTTATTAAACACAACTTTATTAAGCCGATAATCGGGCTTGCTCTTATAGGTATCATCGGGATGGCTCTTGTTTGGCCCGTTTACCAATTTCATACTTGGAATTATCCTGCTCAAAGACAGATTGCAGACACCGAAGCTAATCTTAAAACATTTGGAGATCGTTTCCTGGCCAATCCTGTTATCTGGGCTTCTGATAAGCCAATTTTAAGGCCTTACGCTCAATTCTTTACAGGACTTTTAATGGTTATTCAGAGAGCATCAGGAGGAAATACTACTTATTTTCTCGGAGAAATATCAAGAACAGCCTGGCCTTATTATTTCCCATTTGTTTTTCTTATTAAAGTTCCGTTGGCATTGCTTATTTTATTAACAATAGCTTTAATATATTCTCTATCTCAAATTAAAGAAACTTTTAGATACAAAATATTAAGGAAAATAGGAACACTTCTAAAAAAATACTTTACTGAATTTGCTTTGCTTTTATTTTTCGCTATATATTGGTACACAAGTATTACCAGCAATCTTAATATAGGGGTTCGGCATGTACTCCCCGTATTCCCAATAATCTATATATTAGTTAGTGGACAGATAAATAAATGGTTGAATTCTTATTCAGGGCCATTCTTGGAAAAAATAAAACTTAATTCAAAAAAAGAATTTAAAAATATTAAAACGATTACTTGGATTCAAGTAACAACTTATTCTAAATACACAATAATAATCATTTTATTTGCCTGGTATGCTTTTGGAACAATTAAAATTTATCCTCATTTTCTTTCTTTCTTTAATGAATCAATCGGCGGACCAAGTCAGGGTTATAAATATGTAACTGATTCTAATGTTGACTGGGGACAGGATTTAAAGCGTTTAGCTGAATTTGTTGATGAGAATAATATAGATAAAATATATATTGATTATTTTGGCGGAGATGATTTGAATTATCGTTTTGGCGAAAAATATCAGCTGTGGTGGGGAGATAAAAATCCAAACGAGCTTCCTTTAAACAGCTGGCTTGCTGTTTCAGCTACTCTTTTACAAGGCGGCAGAGGCGTTCCTGATTCCGAATATAAAGAAAAAACCGGCTACTATAATTGGCTGAACCAATATGAACCGGTTACTGTTATTGGAAATTCAATTTTCGTTTAT
>CAZBRM010000009.1:0-18677 GCA_964494655.1 uncultured Candidatus Saccharibacteria bacterium
ATTTTTTGGCTGATATCAGGAGTGGTTTGGACAATCGCAAGCCTTAAGCGTTTTACTAATGGAGAAGATATGGTTATGGTCGTTGTTTATTCTGTCACCGCGATAGCAGCTTTTGCATTAGCGTTTTATTTTTATAAACGCTAATAATAGTTCTATTATGAAAAAACAAATTGAGCTTAATAATAAAAAAGTTAACTATGTTTTAAGAGAAAGCAGAAGAGCAAAAAGGATGCGATTGACTATTTATTGCGCTGGAGATTTTGTAGTGACTAAACCGTTTAAATTAAGTGAAGATTTAGTAGAGAAGTTTATTAGAGAGAAATCAAATTGGATATTGTCTAAATTAAAATATTTTAAGCAATTTAAAAATAGTTCTTTATTTAGAAATGATAAAAATAATTTTTTAGAATATAAAGAAGAAGCTTTAAAATTCATATCTGAAAGGATTGATTATTATAATAAAATATATAGATTTGATTTTAATAAAATTAATATTAAAAATCAGAAAACAAGATGGGGAAGTTGTTCTAGCAAGAAAAATCTAAATTTTAATTATAGGATATTGTTTCTTCCTAAAAGAATAGCAGATTATATTATTATTCATGAATTGTTTCATTTAAAGGAGCTTAATCATTCAAGAAAATTCTGGAATTTAATTGCTGAGGTTATTCCTGATTATTTGGATATTAGAAAAGATTTGAGAAATAAGAAGTTTAAGATATAAATATGAAAAAACATATTTTGAGAATTAGGAAGATTGATAAAACTGTTTTTGATTCTATAAAAAACAAGAAAAAAATAATAGAAACAAGGGCGGCTACAAATAAATTTCGTAAAATTGAAAAAGACGATATTTTAGTTTTTGTTTGTGAAGATAAAAGATTAGAGAAACAGATAAAACAGGTAAAATTATTTGAGAGTATAGATAAAATGCTAGAGAAAATTGATTTTAAGAAAGTAATGCCTTTTGTTAACTCTGCTGATGAAATGAAAAAGGTGTATTATAGTTTTTCTGGCTATAAAGAGAAGATTGATAAATTTGGTTTAATTGCTTTTTGGATTTAATAAAAATACAATGAATTTTTCAAGAATTGCTAAAATCTTAATAATTTTTGTTTTGGTTGTTGTTGGAATTATTCTTACTATCTTCTTTAAAGGGGATAATGAATCAGTTTTTAAAGTAATTAAGGTTATTGATGGAGATACTATTGTTATTGAAGGAGGAGAGATAATTAGATATATTGGCATTGATTCGCCAGAAACAGGCCAGAGCAACGATGATTGCTTCGCGCAGGAGGCATTTAACGCAAACAAGGAATTAGTTGAAGGGAAAGAGGTTAAATTAAAGAAAGATGTCTCGGAAAGAGATAAGTATGGGAGATTATTAAGATATGTTTGGGTGAATGATATTTTTGTAAATGAATATTTAGTAAAAGAAGGATATGCTTTATCAGCTAAGTTTCTTCCTGATGTGAGGTATGCAGAGCAGTTTGATAATGTTGAAAAGCAGGCTCAGGAAGAAAATTTAGGATTATGGTCCTTATGTCAAGTTGATGGAGTTATTTGTTCCATCAATGCGTACGATTGTTCTGATTTTGAAACGCAAAAGGAAGCGCAGGATATTTATGAATTCTGCGGAGGCGCAGATAATGATATTCATAAATTAGATAGCGATAATGATAAAGTAGTTTGCGAGAGTTTACCTTAATTTTTTTGGTATAAAACAAATAAAAGATTTGGAGGAAGTTTGGAAATAAAAATGTCTGATAAAATTGACAAAATAACATTTTCTTGTTATTTTGTTTTTAGTTCATTGTAAGTTCTTATACATAAGAATATTTTTTAACCTATTTAAAGAAGGAGGATTAAAAGATGACAGAGTTATACGCATTTAAATATTTAAGAGCTGACAGAGAAGAAGTAGAACAGGGTCCTTTTTTGGCAAAAAGAAAAGCTGAAGAAGGAAAGAAGAAAATGCTGAAAATGGGAGCAGTATGTACTGATGTTTATCCGATCAAAAGTGATCCTGAACAGGTTAAAATCTTAAAAGCTAGAAAAGGAGATTATCTAGCAGAGATCATTGCAGTTTTTGAAATCTATCTTAGTAGAGAACTAAGTGTGCTGGCAGTTGGTGTAGGCTATAATATTGTTTATGATTATATCAACGAACTTGCAAAACGAATAGATAGATTTATAAAACATAATATGCCTACAGTATTTAGCGAATTTAATAAAGAGGCAAAAGAAAAGCTTGCTCGCTATAGAAAAGAATACCTGAAAGGAGTAGCCGATATTCTGAAACAAAAATCAAGGCATTATTCTCCTATGAACGGCTCTGTGCCAGAAAGTATAGGCAAGCTATTGCAAGATCTTTCAGATAAATATTTAAGGATGCAATAATTGTTGTGATAGGCTGTCTCAAAGTTAAACTGAGATGGCCTTTTATTTTGAAAAAGTTAAATTATTAAATCCTTGATAAAAAAATCGCTTAAATGGCGGTTTTTTGATATAATAAAAATATGGATTTTATATCACATGGTCTATGGGGAGGGATTGCTTTCGGTCGTAAGAATAAGACGAATTTTTGGTGGTCTTTTTTTATTGGTATTGCGCCTGATGTTTTGTCTTTTGGTGTTTTTTTTGCTATGACTATTTTAGGGTTTGTAAATCGGCCAAATTTTGGCGTTGGTCCGCATGATCCGAATTTATTTCCTTCCATTATATACATTCTCTATAATATAACGCACAGTTTAATTATTTTTGGGGCGATATTCCTAATAGTTTGGATGATTTTAAAGAAACCCTTTTTACCGCTTTTTGCTTGGGGTATTCATATTATTCTAGATATTTTTACCCATTCTTTTGAATTTTTCCCGACGCCTTTTCTCTGGCCTATCTCCAATTTTAAAATAGATGCTTGGATATGGGGTAGTTATTGGATTTTTATTCCTAATGTTGTTTTATTAATTATATTATATTCTTGGTTCTTTATTAACAAGCGAAGAAAAAATAAGTAAAAAGACAAAAAATGAAAGCATTGGAGATAGATAATTTAATTAAAGATTATGGGAATTTTAAGGCCCTAAAGGGCATTTCTTTATTTTTTGGTATAAATATATGGTTTATGATATACTGATAAAAATAATTAATTATTAAAAAATGAGAATTAAACGTTATCGAGTAAAAAAAACAGCACAGGAGATACAAGATAGAATTTTTAAGAATATGTCGGCTGACAGAAAAATTGAAATTGGATCTCAATTATGGAAATTAGGTAAAGATGTAGTGGGGGATAAAATAAATTATGCTTCAAGAAGATCCAAAAAATCTTTTAGTCAATATCGCCAAGATTCTTAAAGAATTAAAAATTCCATATATTATTACTGGTGGTATGGCTGTTTTGGTTTGGGGTCGTCCAAGATTTACAGCTGACATTGATATTGTTGTTGAGCTTGGTCAAAATAAGGTTGATGAACTAGAAAAAGCGTTATTATCTTTAAGCGATGTTGGTTATTTTGATAAAGAAGCTGTTCAAGAGGCGATTAATAATAAAGATGAATTTAATTTTATTGATGGAAATACAGGTATTAAAGTAGATTTTTGGGTTTTATCCGATGATTCTTTTGATTTATCTAGATTTAAAAGGCGAAAAGTTAAAAAAGTTTTAGGAAAAAACGTTTATTTTAGTTCTCCTGAAGATTTAATCTTAATTAAACTTAAATGGTACAAGAAATCTTTAATGAGCCGACAAATAGAAGATGTAGAATCTATATTAAAGATTTCAGATAAAAAAATTGATTTTAAATATTTAAAAAAATGGGCAAAAAAATTAGATGTTTTAAAAATTTTAGAAGAAGTGATTAAAAAAACTGTAGTTTTAGATTAAACAAGAATTATCTTTTATAACAATTATGTTTGATAAATTAAAACAATTAAAAGAACTTAAAGGATTACAAAGCCAGCTTGAACAAGAAAAAGTAGAAGTTGAAAAGAACGGCATCAAGGTGGTTTTAAATAGTAAAATGGAAATACAAGAAATTAGTTTAAATACGGAATTAACTAAAGAAGAACAAGAAGAAGCAATTAAAGATTGTATTAATGAGGCAATGAAAAAAATACAAATGATTGCCGCTCAAAAAATGTTTAAGATGTGATTAATATGAAAATAAATAAATTAAAGCCATCATTAATTGGATTTTTACAGGCATTAGGAGTGGTTATTTATTGCGCTTTGGTTAGTGGTTTTTTTCAGCTGGGAAATAGATTTTTTCCTAATCAATCAGATTTTTTAATATCTATTTTAATTCTAATTCTTTTAGTTCTCTCGGCAGCTATTACTGGAACAATTGTTTTTGGTTATTCAGCTTATTTAATTCTTAATCAAAAAATTAAAGAGGCCTTATTTATTTTTTGCTATACCTTACTTTATTTCATAGGAATTATTGGTGTTATAATAATTTGTTTAGCTGTTTGGTAATAATAAATAATTAATAATAAAAATTATGAAAGAAAAAATTAAAACAATTTTTTGGTTATTAATTTTTGTTTTTATTCTAATAGTAAGCTATTTTGTAATTCCTTTTGAACATACAATAAAAAGAACTCTTTTCCCTTATTTAGCGATCCTTGGATTTATATTCTTTTCATTGGGAGGATTATTGATTTATTGCACAATTAAATCAAAAATTAAAGGAAAACTTAAATTATTTTTAATCTTAACTGGTATTACTCCCATTGTAGCTTTAATAAGTGTTCTTTTGCATAATCTTGTTTATGGTTTAATGATTTATTTATTTGGACAAGATTTTTGGGGAGAAACAGGAGATGAAGCCTTTTTCTTTATAATAGCTCTTCTTGTCTGTCCAATTGTTTTTTTAGTTGGTGTCATTGGAAGCATCATTATGTTTAAGAAAAAATAAAATATTATTAGGAAGAGATTTAGAATTTAAAAATCACTTAATCAGCGTTTTTTTGTTATAATATTTATATAAAGTAAATATAAAAATTATGGATTTTCAAAAAATAGATTTGAAAAAAGAAGTTAGTAATTTAAAAAAGCTTTCCGGAAAAGAAAGAGGAGAGGATATTAAATATTTAGTTAGCTATATTAAAAAAAATAAAGGGGAAGAAGGATTTAAAAAAGTAAAAGCAGAACTAAATAAAATAGGATATAATCTTCCAAATATTGATAAAATAGATAATATAGAATGGATACCTGTGAGTTTGCCTAATATATTTTTAGTTGCTTGTGTAAAAATTTTTAATTTGAAGGAGGAAGATATTATTGAAATGGGTAGAAAATCGTTATCGTTTAAAAGTATTTTTAGGTTTTATATAAAATACTTTTTATCTTTTAAAAAAACCATAACAAAAGCTTCTAACTCATGGGATAAGCATTATTCTTTTGGTAAGATCGAAATAGTTAAATGCAATGATAAAAAGAAAATACTTATAGTCAGATTGAAAGATTTTAAGGTACATCAGTTTACTTATATTTATTTTCAAGGAGTATTTTCTCAAATTATTAGAATAGCTTTAGGAAATAAAGAAATAAAATCAGAAAAAACAAAATATGCACTTAACGGAAATTTTTATTATGAATATATTTTTAAATGGAATTAATTATTTACGTGGAGTTTGAAATATGAATAATGAACTTTTGCAAAAACTAAAGGATTGGCGAAATAATATGGCCAGAAAAGAAGCTTTACCTGTTTACCGTGTTTTTCAGAATAAAACTCTTGAAGATATTGTTGAAATAATGCCTAAAAATAAAAAAGAATTGCTTGATATAAAGGGAATTAAAGAAAGAAAATTCGAAAAATATGGCAAGGATATTTTGGATCTGGTTAATGGCGATGAAATAAAAGATTCTTTACTCGCAGCTCAGAACGACACAGAGAAAAAGCCATATACAGTCAGCAAATATCTTGATTTGCTTAATAGTAAATTAAGGGATTGTAATGCCAGAGTCCAAGGCGAAATAAGTAGTTTAAATATTAGTGGAAATTATTTATTTTTTTCATTAAAAGATAAAGATGATCAAAGTTTATTAAATTGTTTTATGTGGGCGAGCGATTATAAGATGTGTGGAATTTCATTTGAAGAAGGTCTTGAAATTATTGCTGAAGGGTTTTCTGATATTTACAAGCCTCAAGGAAAATTAAGTTTTAGAGTTTCTATAGCAGAATTAGTTGGCGAAGGCGCTTTGAAAAAGGCCTATGAAAAATTAAAAAAGAAACTAGAAGATGAAGGGTTGTTTGATTTAGAGCGTAAAAAGCCAATTCCAGAATTTGTTCAGAAGATTGGTTTAATAACGTCAGAAACAGGCGCCGTCATCCATGATTTTTTAAATAATTTAGGCAAATACGGTTATCAAATTAAATTTTTTAACTCAAAAGTTGAAGGACAAACAGCAGTTCGTGATTTGATTTCAGCTATAAATTATTTTAAAGATAAAAATATTGATGTTTTAGTTATTATCCGAGGAGGCGGAAGTTTAGAGAGCTTGCAAGCGTTTAATAATGAAACTTTAGTTAGAGAAATAGCTGATTTTGAAAAGCCAGTTATGTGCGGAATCGGTCATGATAAAGATATTCCTTTAGCGTCCTTAACAGCTGATTTAATGGTTTCTACGCCTACGGCTATTACTGTTGCTTTGAATAAATCATGGGATAAAGCAATCAGCAGCATTCGTATTTTTGAAAAAGATATTATTTATAAATATCAAGAGGCGTTGTTTCACAAAAAGCGTAAAGTAGAAATATTAACACAGAAATTAAAAGAAAAATCAGAATTTATTTTCAAAAGATTTAAAGATGCTAAAAATCGGCTGATGAACAAATTAACAGAATTGGGTTTTACCTTAAAGGAAACACAAAAAAATTTGAAGCAATCACTTGATTATATTTTTACAGGCATTAAAGATAAGATTAAGGAAGCTAAAAAATATTTAGAAAGAGCTGAAGAAAGATTAAAGAATGCTAATCCCGAGAACCAATTAAAGCTTGGTTATAGTATTGTTTCAGTTGGCGGGAAAATAATAAAAAGTATTAAAAAAGTTAGTAAAAATGAAAAAATAGATATTAGAGTTTCAGACGGCAGAATAAAATCTCAAGTCGAAGAAATTATTAGTAATAAATAATTTAAAAATTATGGAGAAAAATAAACTTAAGGATTCGTTAAAAAAAATAGAGGAAATTATTGATTGGTTTGATCAGCAAAATGAAATAGATATTGAAGCTGGTTTAGAAAAAGCCAAAGAAGGAGTTTCTTTAATTAAATCAAGCAAAAAACGGCTGAAAGAGCTTGAGAATGAATTTGAAAAAGTAAAAACAGGACTTGAGAAAGAAATTGATGAATAAAGGTCGGTGGGGGAAATAAATTAAAAATAATAGACCTCTTGCAAGATAACCCTTTCTGCCGAAAACAAAATATTTTGGTTGAAAATTATTCAGAACTCGTTGGCTATGCTAAAGCATAACCTCCTCATTCTTCATAATTTTCATCTCAAAATCTTTGATTTTCCATCAGAAAAGTTATTCCGCAAGAGATCTTAAAAAAATATGGATAATATAAGAGAAATAAATAAAAAAATAAGCAATATGGATGGAAAAAAGATTGCTTCCAGAATTGCTATAGGTTTAATTGCTTTGATTCTTCTTTTTGGAGCTTTTGGAACTATTGGCGCCGGTGAGCGTGGAATATTACTTCAATTTGGAGCAGTTAAAGATAAAGTTTTTGACGAGGGTCTTTATATTAAAATACCTTTTATTCAGAAAGTAGTTAAAATGGATGTTAAAATTCAGAAAGATGAAGTTCCAGCTACTGCTTCTTCCAAGGACTTGCAGATAGTTACTTCAAGAATCGCTTTAAACTATCATGTGCTTCCAGAATCAGTTAATAAGGTCTGGCAAGAAGTAGGTAAAAATTATAATGCTAGAATTATTTCTCCAGCTATTCAAGAATCAGTTAAGGCGGAAACAGCTAAATTTACAGCTGAAGAATTGATTACTAAAAGGGAAATAGTAAAAGAACAAATTAAAGCAAATCTCGCAGAAAGATTATTACAGAATTTTATTATAGTTGATGAATTTAATATTATTGACTTTGATTTTTCAGCAGCCTTTAATGAAGCTATTGAATCTAAGGTTAAGGCAGAACAGTTAAAGCTTAAGGCAGATAGAGATTTAGAAAGAATAAAAATTGAAGCAGATCAAATGATTGCAGCTGCACAAGGAAAAGCACAGGCAATTCAAATAGAAGCACAAGCTTTGAAAGCTAATCCTCAAGTTGTTGAGTTGCGTTGGATAGAAAAATGGGATGGTAAAGTTCCTACTTACTGGGGCGAAGCTAGTCCATTTATTGGAATTAATAGATAGATATGAATCAGGAAAAATGGGAAAATTTAATAAATGATATTAAAGATAAATTTGAAGTAGAAGAGCATAATAACAAGCATCTTGATGAAATGGGCGGAACAGATATTGAATTTATTATATTCAAAAGTCCTTTAGGAAGAGTTAAGCTTGAACATATAATCAAGCCGGTTGTGCTTGATAAAAAAACTAATTATTCCCAACGCATTGGTTCTGAAACGAGCGTTGAATATGTTTATAGTGAAGATGAGAAAACAAGCAGATTAATAGCTTACAAATGGGATAATCATGAAGATGATTGGGTTGAAATTAGCGCGGATAGTTTTAATTAAAATGTATGGATATTAAAACCGCAGAATTTGTAAAAGGAATAATTGGAACAGATAAAATTCTTGAAGATAATAAACTCCAAATTGCTTTTGTGGGAAGGTCTAATGTTGGCAAGTCAAGTATTATAAATTTGCTTGCCAATAGAAAAAATCTTGTTAAATCAAGTTCAAAGCCGGGAAAAACAAGACAGATTAATTTTTTTTTAATAAATAAAAAAGTATATTTTGTTGATTTGCCAGGATATGGATTTATGAAGATTAAGTTGAAAAAGAAAGAAAAAATCAGAAAATTAATCATTTGGTATTTGTTTCGTTCTGATGTTGAAATTGATAAAGTAGTTTTAATTATTGACGCTAAAACAGGTCCAACTGATTTTGACATGGAAATGCTGGATTTATTAAAAAATACAGAAAGAGAAGTTATTATAATTGCTAACAAAATTGATAAATTGAAAAAAAATGATGTCAAGATGCAAATAAGCAAAATTGAAGAAATTACTGGATATAATGGAATTATTCCTTTTTCAGCTAAGAAAAAAATAGGTAGAGAAAAACTTTTAAATAAAATATTTAATAAACATGTCTGATTATTATAATGCAAAAAGAACATATGGGCTTTTTAATCCTGATTCAGGCGGGGTTTTTAAATTAAGCCGTTCCAAGATTGATTTATTTTTAAATTGTCCGCGCTGTTTTTATTTAGATCGTAGATTAGGAATTAGCAGACCGCCAATGTTTCCTTATACGCTTAATTCAGCAGTTGATGTTTTATTTAAAAAAGAATTTGATATTCACAGAGCTAAAGGCGAAGCGCATCCAATAATGAAGAATTATGGAATTGAAGCTGTTCCTTTTGAGCATGAAAAAATGGATGAATGGAGAAATAATTTTTCTGGAATCAAGTTTTTACACGAACCGACTAATTTTTTAATATTTGGCGCAATTGATGATGTTTGGATTAATCCGCAAAAAGAATTAATTATTGTTGATTATAAATCAACAGCTAAAAATAGCGAGATAAATCTTGAAGCTGACTGGCAGATTGGATATAAAAGACAGATGGAAATTTATCAATGGCTTTTCAGAAAAAACGATTTTAAAGTTGCTGAAACTGGCTATTTTGTTTATGCAAATGGCAAAACAGATAAAGAAGCGTTTGATGGCAAATTAGAGTTTGATGTTCAAATATTGCCTTATAAAGGAGATGATTCATGGGTAGAAAATGAAATTATTAATGCTCATAAATGTTTAATGAATAATGAGATTCCTGATTCTGGAAAAGATTGTGATTATTGCGCGTATAATAAAGAAGTTGATAAAAGTGGAAAATAGATTGACAAATTGTTGTTTTATATTTATGATGTTTTAAAAGTACCTTAATTTTAAAAAAGGAGGAAAATCATGAGTACAATATCAGAATATAAAAAGATAAGAGAGCTATCAAAAATGATTCATCTATTTCAAGAGAATATAAGAAAGAATGTACGTTTGAAGCTAATTGGCAACTATAATTATATAGTTGAGCCAATAGAAATGAAGGGGATGGAATGTTTTTTTAGGCTCATTGGAACTAAATTAAACAATCATCCAATTGTATCTCAGTCAATTCATAAAATTAAAGAAATAATTCCAATATAGAGGAAGCTGAAGTTTAGTTTCCTCTTTTATTTTTCATATTTTTTGTTATAATATAGTTATTATGGAAACAAAAAAATTATATAGGAGTGATAAAAATAAAATATTAGCCGGAGTATGCGGCGGATTAGGCGAGTATGCTGGTATTGATCCAGTTCTTTTTCGTTTAATTTGGATTTTAATTTTTATCTTTATTGGTTTTTCTATCAATTTTTTCCCTGGTTTTGTTTTTGGCCTAATCGCTTATTTCTTAGCTATAATTATTATTCCTAAAAGAATTGAGAAATAATTCAATGAATATTGATAATCCTCAGAAAATAAAAAAAGCTGATATAATAGTTGGTATTCCTTCATATAATGAGGCAAAAACGATTGGTTTTGTTGTTGAACAATCATCTTTAGGGCTTAAAAAATATTATCCTAATAAAAATAGCGTTATTATTAATTTAGATCATGAATCGCCTGATGGAACAAAGCAGGTTTTTTTAAATGCTAAAAAAAACGATATTCCAAGAATATATATTAGCACAGGAAAAAATATTAAAGGAAAAGGATACAATTTTTACAATCTCTTTTCTATAACCCAAAAATTAAAAGCAAAAGCAATTATTGTTTTTGACGCGGATTTGCAAAGCATTAGGCCAAATTGGGTTAAAAAAATGATAGAGCCGATTTTTAACGGCTATGACTTTATAACTCCGTATTATATGCGTTGCAAAACAGATGCAACTATTACTAATCATTTAGTTTATCCTTTAATTTACGGTCTCTTTGGTTGGGATGTCCGTCAGCCAATTGGTGGTGATTTTTCTTTTTCCAATAAAATGGTTAATTATTGGTTAAAGCAGAAATGGCCTGAAACAGCTTATCAATTTGGCATTGATGTTTTTATGAGTTTAGGCGCTTTTTTAAGCAAAGCAAAAACCTGCCAGGTTAATCTTGGAAGCAAGCTTCATAATCTGTCAAATCCTAAATTAGGATCAATGTTTTATCAAGTGACTGAAACTCTTTTCAAAATTATTGCAAGCAATTTAGATAAAATTAAAGAAGTTGATGAAGTTGATAAAGTTCCTATTTTAGGCAGCAAAAGTTTGCCAATTTTAGCTAACGCAATACCTGATGAAGAATTATTTAGAAGTATTTTTTGGGATAATTTGGAATGTCATTGGGATTTAATAAAGAATATTATTAAAGAGCCAATTAAGCAGAAATTTATTAAAGACATTCAAAAAAAGGAAATTGCTATTGATTTAAAAATCTGGACTAAAATTATTTACGATTTTTTACATGCTTATTGTCAAGAGGACTATGATAAACCAGATTTAATTAAAGCGCTAGGATGCCTTTATTTTGGAAGAATTGTTTCTTTTTATAAAGAAAATGGCAATTGTACGCCTGAAGAGATTGAGAAAGAAGTTATTAAGCGAGTTAAATATTTTTTTAAAAAAAGAAATTATTTTTTAAACAAAATCTAAAATCTAATTATGAAAAGGATTGAATTTGAAAAATTAACAGAACAAGCAATATCAGATTTGCCAGAGCATATTAAGAGTAAAATAGATAATGTTGAAATTTTGGTTGAAAATGAACCGTCTAAAGAACAATTGCGAAAAATAAAAGTAGGTTCAAAATATTCATTATTAGGCCTTTATGAGGGCGTTCCGCAAAATGTATGGGGCAGGGGATTTGGCAATATCTTGCCGGACAAAATTACTATTTTTCAGAAAGCTATTGAAAGTTATGCAAATTCAAAAAAAGCATTAATAGAATTAATAAAAAGTACAGTTCGACATGAAATAGCTCATCATTTTGGTTTTAATGAAGAGGGTGTGAAATCCTTAGAACAAAAAAGAAAATGAAAAATTATGCAAAAGTTGGCGGGCGTAAAGGAAAACCGGGCTACCGGACTCCTTCAAAATTTAAAATAAAGCAGTGTGATAAGATTAAAAAATTAAAAGGTAAATATGTTGATAAAAGTAAAAACTTATCCTCAAGCAGGCAAGCAAGAAATAATTAAAAAAGAAAATGATAGCTTTGAAATATGGGTTAAAGAAAAGCCAATCCAAGGACAGGCGAATCGAGCAATAATAACTATTTTATCTGATTATTTTAAAATTCCAAGAGAAAATATTAAATTAATTAGAGGATTTAAACAGAGAAATAAGATTTTTGAAGTAATAAAATGAATTTGATTATTGATTTATCAAAAGAACCTTGTTTAATTTTAAAGCAAGGAAATAAAAAAATATCTAGTCATCAATGGACTGGGCTTTATCAGTTAAGCGAAACACTTTTATTAGAAATTGATACATTTTTAAAAAAGAATAAAATTAAATTGAAAGATATAAAAGAAATCAAAGTTATTCCCAGCAAGGAATCTTTAGTCAGCACCAGAATCGCTAAAGCAGTTGCCTTAGGGTTAAAGATTAAGCCATAACTTGCTTTTTTCTTACTTTTATTTTATAGTTCAATTATTAACAAACAGCCAAACCAAAAGAGATTTGGCTTGATTGTACTTTAACTTTTGAATAAGGAGGTAAAGAAATGGCAAAGATAGGTAAATTTTTAGATAGTTTGGGCAGACGGCTTGAGGAAAATCGTGATGGCTTGATATTCTTTGATTGTTTTTTGAAAAACAATCTCGTTAGAGAACTCGATAACAGAAGCATCCGAAGCGGTTTATTAGTTAATTTAGAAACAAATTTTGCTGATAAACAATCCTGGGGAACTATCTATCAGATTGTCGCAGAAATCCTTTTTAATGCAGCATTAAGAGAACATTCAGAGGTTCATCCTGACATTTTTAATGAGGCTGACAGTGTATCATTGACATTTTGCCAAGTGGCAAAGGAACAATTAGGGTTTGATATGGAATTTATTCCAATTAAATCGCCAATGAAATGATGGTTGAGGGAGGGATTAGTGGAAGTTAAAGATGGCTATGTCGAGCTTACCCAAAAAGGAGAGCAAACTACAGAAAAAGTTAAGAGAGTTTAATTGCGTAATAACAAAGAAAAGAAAGGAGTAATGACATGAGAAATTTAACAATTGAAGAGCAAATACAAAAGCTTCGTGATTTAGTTTATGATGTTAGGATGGCGCTGTGCCGGCCTCTTCAAGAAGGAGAGACAATCACATCCAGCATGGTTGATGAATTTATCAAAACAGATGTTTTAACAATTTCTGAAAAAACACGGCAGCTGAATAACATTTGGGAAGCCACAGGAGAGATGTTAAATATTATGGACGGAAAATGGAAGGGTTGGCCTCCGCCAGAAATTCATCATCTAAAAGAATGCCAGCGATCGTTGGCGACTTGGAAACTAGAAGCTAATGTGTGTTAACGCGCGTCGAGAAAAGTATGTGGGTGTTGATTCTGAATTAATTCAGAATCAGCGCCTTTTTTATTTATTAAAAATAGATTATTATTGAATTAAGTATGAATTTATTAGAAAAATCAATTTTAGCTACTTTAGTGTATTATGATATTTTGGATCGTCCTTTGACTAGTTGGGAAGTTTTTAAGTATTTAATTAGAATTAAAAATATAAAATTAAATGAAGTTTTAGATATTTTAGAAAATAGTTCAAAATTAAATAAATTAATAAGTCAAAAAAATGGCTTTTATTTTTTAAAAAACAGACAAGCAATTATTAAAAAAAGAATTAAACGGCATAAAATAGCAGATAGAAAATGGAAAAAAGCTAAACGCGCAATTAAATTATTTCAAATGATTCCTTTTGTAAGAATGGTTGCCGTAAGTGGTTCTTTAGCAATGAACAATACAAGAGAAAATTCAGATATTGATTTATTAATTGTGACTAAAACTGGCCGTATCTGGACGTGTCGCGGACTTATTACTATATTTTCCCATTTAATCGGAAAGCGTCGGCATGGAGTTTTAACTAAAGACCGGTTCTGTCTTAATCATTATTTAACGGAAAAGTCATTAAAGATTCCCTATAAAAGTTTATATAACGCTCAAACATACGCTCATCTAATGCTTTTTTGGCAAAGTAAAAATGATTTGTATAAAAGATTTCAGAAAGCTAATCAATGGGTAAGTGAGTATTTAACTTTTTATCCAATTATCCAAAAAGGTTATTTAAGAGAAATTAAATCAAATTATTTTTTTAAGGATATAAGGGAATTAAAGGAATTTGTTCTTAACGGAGCAATAGGAAATTTTACAGAATTTATTTTAAAAAAAATTCAGCAAGCAAGAATTAAAAAAGACCCCTTAACTTATCAATCTGGTGGACGAGTAGTTTTTAGCGATAATCAATTAGAATTCCATCCTAACTCTCCGGAAAAATGGATTTTAGAAAAATATAATCAGAAAATGAAAAAACTCGGTTTTGAAAAATTAGGAAACGAAAATGACTCAGGTTTAATTCCATAAAGTTGACAATTTAAGTTTTTTTTATTAAGATTAAGGTAAAATAAGACAGAGTTACCAAATATCTAACAATATCTTTTTCTATTTTATTGTTTTTTATTTGTTATCAACTGTTATTTAAAATATGAACATTAAGCCATTAGGTGACAAGGTTCTTATTGAACCGATATCAGTTGAAGACAAAACTGCTTCCGGCATTATTCTTCCTGATACTGCTGATAAAGAAAAGCCTGAACAAGGCAAAGTAATAGAAGTTGGTCCTGGAAAACCCAATAAGCCGATGAGTGTTAAAAAGGGCGATATCGTGCTTTTTACAAAATACGGACCAAATGAAATTAAAATAAATAATAAAGAGTATTTAATTGCTAAGGAGGAAGATATACTCGCTATTTTGGAATAAATTTAAAAACCCAAAATCCAAATTATTCCAAATTATTCCAAAAATAATTTGAGCTTTGAAATTTGGATTTATAATAATTATGGCAAAACAAATTAAATTTGATGAACAAGCCAGACGCCAGCTTAAAAAAGGCGTTGATAAATTAGCTAACGCAGTTAAAGTAACATTAGGTCCTAAGGGCCGTAATGTCGTTTTGGATAAAGGTTTTGGTTCTCCAGAGATTACCAATGATGGAGTAACTATTGCTAAAGAAATTGAATTAGAGAATAAGTTTGAAAATATTGGCGCTGAAATTGTTAAAGAAGTAGCCAGTAAAACTAATGACACCGCTGGCGATGGAACAACTACCGCGACTCTTTTAACTCAAGCCATTGTTACTCAAGGTTTAAAAAATGTTACTGCTGGAGCTAATCCCTTAGCTCTTAAGCGCGGCATTGAAAAAGGAGTTAAGGCAATAATAAACGCTCTTAAAAAAATGTCCAAAACAGTAGCTGGAAAAGCAGAAATTGCTCAGGTGGCTACTATTTCAGCTGAAGATCCTGAAATCGGTAATTTAATTGCTGAAGCCATTCAGGAAATTGGCAAAGAAGGCGTTATTACCATAGAAGAATCACAAACCTTTGGTTTATCTAAGGAAACCGTTAAAGGAATGCGTTTTGATAAAGGTTATATTTCTCCATATATGATTACAAACACTGAACGCATGCAAGCAGAATTTGATAACCCATACATTTTAATTACTGATAAAAAAATCTCTAGTATTCAAGAAATTTTGCCTTTATTGGAGAAAGTCACACAAAGTGGCAAAAAAGATATTGTCCTTATTGCTGATGAGGTTGATGGCGATGCTCTGGCTACTTTAGTAGTTAATAAATTAAGAGGTACTTTTAATGCCTTGGCAATTAAAGCGCCTGGGTTTGGAGATAGAAGAGAAGAAATGTTAGAAGATATTGCAGCTTTAACTGGCGGACAAGTTATTTCTGAAAAAGTTGGGTTAAAATTGGAAAATACTGAACTTAAAATGCTTGGTAATGCTCGCCGGGTAATTGCGGATAAGGAAAATACTACTATTATTGAAGGAAAAGGTAACAAAGCAGAAATTGAAGCAAGAATTAATCAAATTAAAACTGAATTAGACAAAAGTGATTCTGATTTTGATAAAGAAAAATTACAGGAAAGATTAGCTAAATTAGCTGGTGGCGTAGCTGTTCTTAAAGTAGGCGCGGCAACAGAAGCGGAACAAAAATACAGGCAAGCTAAAACAGAAGATGCTTTAGCTGCTACCAAAGCAGCCGTTGCCGAAGGAATCGTTCCGGGTGGCGGAGTTGCTTTAATTAGAGCAATTAAAGCATTGGATGATGTTAAGGTTAAAGGAGAAGCAAAAATTGGTTTGTCTATTTTAAAAAAAGCGTTAGAAGAACCATTAAGACAAATTGCTAATAATGCAGGTCAGGACGGTTCGGTAGTTGTTAACGAAATTAAAAAGAAATCTGGCGCTTATGGTTATGACGCAGCTGAGAATAAGTATAGAGATTTATTTGAAGCAGGTATTATTGATCCAACCAAAGTTGTTCGTTCTGCTTTAGAAAACGCTGCTTCAGCTGCAGCTATGCTCTTAACAACAGAATGTGTTATAACTGACTTACCGGAAAACAAAAATTCAATGCCTTCAATGGGCGGAGGCGGAATGCCAATGGGTGGCGGAATGCCTGGAATGATGTAATTTGAAACTGAATCTGAATAAAAAATAGCTCTGATTAATCAGGGCTATTTTTTATTAACTTGATTTTATATTTTAATATGTTAATATTTATTTATTACCGAATTTGGTAATAAATTGCACCTTAAAATAAAAATAAATCATATTTGAAAGGAGGAAAGAAAGATGGAACAAGAAACAAAGGAGTTCAGGAAAGGCTGTTTTATCGGTGGATTTTTTACTGTTTTAGTTTGGTTCTTAATGGTGTTTTCCAACAATCGCTCTTTGTTTTGGTTTGGAATCATTGCTGGTTTAGCTGGCGGCTATATTTCTTATCGATTCAAGGAATTTATCAAGAAAGCGCCAATTGCTTGGAAGTACGTAGAGGACAAAAGTGGCAGGGTATTTAAGAAATCTCTGGATGCATTTTTGGAAATATTCCGCCCGCATCCAATTGCTCATTTATTTACTCTTGTTTGTCTACTGGTTCCTGCTATGGCCTCAATAGGCCTCTTGTTAATAAGCCCGAAAGAAAAAATAGATAGTTTTTTGTTTTTTTTAATGTTGCTGTTAATGGTTATCTTGGTGTGGATACTATTGCTTGACGGAATACTGACTTGTTTTTTGGATAGATGGAAAATAAGTATAAAGTATAGTTCATATCAAAGGACTTCTTGCAAATACATAGATATGCCAATAACTTACCGCAATATATTCTACTTGTTGCTGATTGCCCCCTTGTGGGTTTTGGGATTTATCCTCTGGAGAACTATCAGATTTTTCATTTGGGATCTCTGGCGTGGAGTTATCCTATTGATTATTTTCTTCCTGCGCTTTCTGTTCAAGCTCTTTATTTTGGTTCATTGCCAAGAAAGAATTATGTGCGCAGTTGACGGTACTATCGGTGGCACAGTTGTTTCGTTTTGGTCCTTGCATTATTCAAATTTTCCTATTTGGACAGTTCCTTTTTTGGCCCTAATCGGAGGATTAGCCGGAGTCGCTTTCGGAGAATTCAACCGATTGATTGTTCTTCGTAAATGGCTATCTGGATATATCCCAGACCAATATCAGTCTCAATTATAACCTATACTCAGCTCAATAGAGCTTGGCCGTCTCCATATAACGAGGCGGTCTTTTTAATTTATAACAGGTTGCAAGATTAACTAGACGGGGATATAATGGAAATATAAATATATAAATATTAATTTAATAATACTTAGAACAAGTTTATTTAAATTTTTAATTTAAAAGTTTAGAGAGATTTGTTTTTAGATAAAAAAATGGGACGTTTTTTATGGATACTTATTGCCGTAATCGTTCTGGTTATTTTTTGGTTAATAGCTATTTATAATGGACTAATTAAACTAAGAAATAGAACTGATGAGGCCTGGTCAGATATAGATGTTCAATTAAAAAGGAGATATAATTTAATTCCTAATTTAGTTGAAACAGTTAAAGGATATGCCAAGCACGAAAGAGAGCTTTTTGAAAAAGTTACTAAGGCGCGAACAACTGCTATGGGCGCGCAAGCTCCAGGAGATAAAGCGCAAGCAGAAAATATGCTTACGGGCGCTTTAAAATCACTATTTGCGGTAGCAGAAAATTATCCTGATTTGAAAGCTAATCAGAATTTCTTGGAACTACAAAGAGAATTAAGCGATACAGAAAATAAGATTCAGGCAGCTAGAAGGTTTTATAATGGCAATGTTAGAGATTTCAATATTAAGATTGAAACATTTCCTAATAATTTAGTTGCCGGAACATTGAATTTTAAGAAGAGAGATTTCTTTGAATTAGAATCTAAAGAAGAAAAAGAACCTGTTAAAGTTGAGTTTTA
>CAZBRM010000009.1:18777-20066 GCA_964494655.1 uncultured Candidatus Saccharibacteria bacterium
CTACGCTTTATACTCAAAAAGATAAAAATATACGCAAAACCTGGTTCTTGATTTTTATCTTCCTTATTTTTATTATCGGACTTGGTTGGGTTTTTTCTTATCAGTTTCAAAGTCCTGTTATTTTAGTCATAGCGGTAGTTTTTAGTTCTTCGATGAGTTTTATTTCTTATTGGTACTCAGATAAGATTGTTTTGAAAATGAGTCAGGCTAAAGAAATTAAAAAACAGGATAATCCTGAATTATATCGTTTAGTTGAAAATCTTTGTATTACAGCTGGATTACCTCTGCCAAGAATATATATTGTAGAAGAAATATCTCCAAACGCTTTTGCTACTGGACGCGACCCTAAACACGCGGTTATTGCTGTCACTAGAGGACTTTTGGAAAAATTAGATCGTTCAGAATTAGAAGGGGTTTTAGCGCACGAATTAAGCCACATTGGCAATCGTGATATTCTTTTGCAAACTGTAGTTGTTGTTTTAGTCGGTATGGTTGCTTTGCTTTCTGATTGGTTTGTACGCTGGAGCGTCTTTGGGAGAAATAGACGCAGTAATAATCAAGGCGGAGGTCAGTTTGCAGGAATTATGGTTTTAATCGGTTTTGTTTTAGCTATTCTTTCTCCTTTTATCGCTACTTTAATTCATATGGCTATTTCACGTAAAAGAGAATTTTTAGCTGATGCTGACAGCGCTTTATTAACTCGTTATCCTGAAGGATTAGCTCGCGCTTTAGAAAAGATTTCTCAAGATCAAACACCATTAAAAGTAGCTAATAAAGCAACAGCTCATCTTTATATCTCAAATCCTTTTAAAGGGAAAAAAGTAAGAAAAATTTTTAACACTCATCCTCCGATAGAAGAAAGAATTAGTATTCTGCGTGGGATGGAAATTTAATTATGGGAATATTATTTGATACAAATAAAAAAATATATCGCAGAGATTTTGAGAAATTTTTAAGAGATATTCCAGAATTATCAGATACAGAGCGTTCATATATTGAAGGTGTTTTTCAAGACTCTTTAAAAGATGGATTAACTGAATATGAATTAAAAAAGGAAATTGAAAGATTAAGAAATAATCCGAATGATGAAATAGATTCTTTTGAAATAGGAAAGATAAAAGAGAAATTGATCGAAGCTTTAAAATAATATGGAGAGGTGTCAGAGTGGCCGAATGAACGTGACTGGAAATCACGTGTGCTCGTAAGGGTACCGCGGGTTCGAATCCCGCCCTCTCCGCCAAGAATCACATTTCTAAAAAATTAAGGTTGGTTGTAAATAAAGATTTTAC
>CAZBRM010000010.1:0-19794 GCA_964494655.1 uncultured Candidatus Saccharibacteria bacterium
AAGGGCGGAAGGATGTACTCGTCAAGGCGTGGCTTGGAATGTGCCTTTAAGAAATCTGACCAGGCACGGCCTTTCTCGCACAACCTTGCTACGCAAGGATGTAGCTCTTTAAGGCCGTGCCTGTCCATCTTTCTCAAGGCGCGTCCTCTTCCTGAAACCCTTAGGCATGGTCTGGAATGAATTGCTTACTTCTTTAATCCATTCTTGGCTAAATGTTGATTACCAACCTTTTCATCAGAAACAATTTTTCCATCTCTAAGAACTAAAATACGCCTAGCGCATTCAGCTACATATTTTTCATGAGTAACCATTAAAATAGTATGTCCGTCTTCATTTAAATCCTGTAAAACTTCCATAACTTCCTGTCCGGATTTACTATCTAAATTACCAGTTGGTTCATCAGCTAAAATTAAACGCGGCTGGTTAATTAAGGCGCGAACGATAGCTACGCGCTGCTGCTCTCCTCCAGAAAGTTGATTAGGATTATGATTGATTCTTTCAGACAAACCAACTTTATTTAAAAGATTAAGAGCTTTTTTTTCTACTTCTTTTTTATTTAAATGAGGAGTATAAATAGTGGGAAGCAAAACATTGTTCAAGACAGAAGTTCGAGGTAAAAGATTATATGACTGGAAAATAAAGCCGACTTTTTGATTTCTAATCTCAGCTAATTGATCATCGTCAAAATTACTTGCATCTTGACCATCAAAAACATACTTTCCGCTTGTTAACTTGTCTAAAAATCCGATTATGTGCATTAATGTTGACTTTCCAGAACCAGAAGAACCCATTACAGCCAAAAATTCTCCTTCATTCACTTCAAAAGAAACCCCGCACAAGGCTGGGGTTACTAATCCATCATCAACATAATCTTTTGTAATATTATCTATTTTTATAAGCATAAAAATATTACTAATTTTCAACAATTACTTCATTGCCTTCTTCCAACCCTTCAATAATCTCCACATTTATTTCACCCTCTAATCCTATCTTTATTGTTTTTTCTTTTATTTCTTCATTTTCTAAAACATTAACATATTTTTGTCCATTTTTCTCTTTAATTACATAATAAGGAAGATATAAAACATTTTCTTTTTTATCTGTTTCAATATCTAAATTAACTGTCATGCCAGATTTAATTCTGGCATCTTCTGCGTCAAAAACACAAGTTATTTTATAATAAATAACTCCTGAAACAATTGTTTCCGCCGGATCAATTTTTATAATCTGCCCTCTAAATTTTTCATTAGGCCCCAGGGCATCTAATGTCATCTCTGTTTTATCTCCCAAATTAACTTTTGAAATTTCCGTTTCAGAAACATTTGCCTCTATCTGAAAATTGCCACTGCCTATCATTGAAATAATTGTTGAATTAGCTTGGGCCGTTTCTCCTTCTTCTTTTTCTATGGCGGTAATAATTCCGTTAACTGGAGCTTTTAAAATCATTTTGTTAATCTTTGCCTGAATTTGAAGCAAATTAGCTCTGGCTTGATTTACTTCTGCCTGGGCTAAATTAATATCTTCCTGTCTTGGACCAACTTTTTTTAAGATAAGCTCGTCTTCAGCTTTCTTCAGAGATGACTCTGCCGCGTCTAAATTGGATTGTGCAGTATTAATATTTGTCTGATTTGTTATTTTAACTGAACTAATATTCTGTTCGGCCGTTGTTAAATTTACTAATTCAATGTCAATACTTGCTCTTTCCGTATTGATATTCGTTTCATCAGTAGTAGAAACTGAATTTTCCACACTTGGGTCATCTAAAGCCGCTCTGATATATGCCAGCGCGTTTCTGATACTAATAACAGCTGTTTTCATTTTACTTAAAGCTGAATTAATATTATCGTCAGATGAATTAGCTTCTGCTATATCTAAAGAATTCTTAGCTAAAGATAAATCATTTTTAGCAATATTTTCTTTTTCCTTAACTCCAGTAGCAATCTGACTGCTACCATTAAAATATTCCTCCCTGACTCCGGCAAAAACTATTAAAAGCGCTTGATCAGCTGTTGTATAAGATGTTTTAACAGCATCTAAGGCATCTTCATATGTCGCTTTTAAATTATTGTCAGCATCGCTTTGAACATCAGTTAAAGTTTTTTCTTTATTAGCCAAATTTACTTTAGCGTTATCAACAGCTGATTGATAAACCTGGATATCTTCTGGTCTACTGCCAGCTAATGTTTGAGATAATTTTGCCTGAGCAATATCCAGTCCCGCTTTACTTGCCTGATATTGAGCACTTAATTCTTCTGTCTTAAGCGAAATTAAAACATCTTCAGCTGAAATTTTCTCGCCTATTTTTATATAAATTTTATCAATTTTTCCTTGATTTTCAAATTGCAAATCTATTTGTTTGGCAGGAATAACAGTCCCGGTTATTGAAACATTTTGAACAACTGCGCCTTTTAAGACCTGCTCAAACGTATAAGAAGCATCTTTTTCTGAAAAAGCTTTATAAATAAAATAACCTCCAAGAAGGATAACAAATATGCTGATAATTATGATTATTTTTTTCATATTTAATTTATATAATAAATAAGAATATAAGTCAACGAAATTTTTAAAACGAGTGTTCTGAAATTTTTGAGCGTGTAGGGTGCCCTCTGGGCTAAAGCGCGAAGAAATTTTAGAATACGAGTTTTAATTATTTTATTCTAATTAATCTCGTAAGTAATACTCACTGAAACACTTATTTTATTCTCGCCCGTTTCTATTTGCGGAACTCCTCCGCCTCCGATTCCAACTGCCTCTTTCATAGAATAATTATCATAATAGACAGGCTCTCCATTTTCGTAAAATCCGATAATCCTGACTAAATCAACGCCTAACTGATTAGCCAGTTCTTTTGCTTTTGCTTTTGCTTTATTAATTGCCTCTTCTCTTGCTTGTTTCTTAAATTCGTCTTCATTATCTATTGTAAAGCTTAGATTGCCAACTTGATTAGCTCCTGCATTTGTGGCGCTCTGAATAATCTGGCCTATTTTTTCTAAATCACGAATCTTAACCTGAAGTGATTGTGTTATTTCATAGCCAGCCAAAACTCTAGTGCCAGTTTCCAAATAATTATAGCGCACATAGATATCAAAAGCAGTTGTTTTTAAATCTTTTTCTTCAACTCCTAAATTTTTCATTGAATCAATGATTTCATTCATTTTCGCTGTATTCTCGCTCATTGCTTGCGCAACTGTTTTTTTCTCTGTTTTAACTGAAAAAACGGCTATGCCTAAATCTGGCTTAGTATAGATTTCTCCTGTATCAGAAACAGTAATTGTATTTTTTGTTTCAATTTCTTGTCCAATATATTTTCCTTCTTTTATTTTGTTTTGAATTTCAACAATACTTGAAATAGTCAAAACAGCAAGAAAAAGAATTAAGACGCTCATTAAAATAATAAAAATATTTTTATTTTTTGAATAATGATTTTTTAAAAATTCCATAATAAGATCTCCTTTAAAATTAATTAATTTATTTAATCGCCTTTAAAAATGGCTGAACTATTTTATCAACAAAATCAAGGCAAGTTTCTCTGTCTATATAAAACCACCCTATAAAGCCCAAAATTAGTAACAAAATTAAAATTCCTAAGAAAGAACGACTAATAAAAAGCCGTAAAATTTTGCTTATCCAAAGATTTTTACTACTGCTTTTTATTTTTTTCAAATCTCTTTCCAGCTTAAAATCGTAATATTTATAAAATTCTGTTTTTTCTATTAAAAATTTTCTTAATTTATTCTGGCAGAATTCGCTATCCGTCTTTTGTTCTAAGGCCAATATAAAAGCGGAAAATTTAATTGCTTCTGTTTTATCAAGGTTCTTTAAAATATTTTTCATTTCAGCGACCCACATAAACCATTCTGTCTTATCTTTTTTTAAAGAATTTAAAAGTTCTTTTCTTTTTTCTTTATCAATAAACCCTTTAGAAAGTTTTTCTAATTCTTTTGCTAATTTTTCTTTAGAATTTGCCATAATCATATTATATTATATTTAAAAATTTACGCAAGGTTATATTCTCAAGTATAAAAAATCATGTCATTGACAAATATAATTATAGTTGATATAATAATATCAGTTCTTATAAACAATTAAATAAAACGGGAGAAAAATATGACAACGGAATTAGAAGAAAAACTTGCAAAGAAAGTTTCTGAACTCGAAAATAAACTTGAGCAGATTAGGCAGATGATTAGTATCTGCGCTAATTGTCATCAGATAAAAAATGAACAAGATGAATGGCAGAAGATCGAAAATTTTCTGCGTAATCATTTTGGAATGCGATTCAGCCACGGCATTTGTCCTGACTGCAAGAAAAAGCTTTATCCTCAACTCTGTAATGAAGATTAAAAAAACATTGAAGCAATTATTAACGCTCCAAAAATGAAAACAAAATAGCCAAAATCAACTTTTTTGGCTATTTTTAATAACAAACTAATAGTTAATAAGCCAAATATAAATGAGAAGAATAATCCTAAAAGCGAATTAAACGAAAAATTCATACTGCCAAAATTAAGAATAATGTTCCCTCCTAGAACCATTGGCAAACTCATTAAGAAACTAAGCTTTAAGGCAGAAGCGCTTTCAAATTTTCTTAAAAGCAAAGCAGAGACAGTTAAGCCAGACCTTGATAATCCAGGCAAGACAGCCAATGCCTGAACAAAACCAAGCAGAATACTATCTTTATTCTCTATTTTTTTAACTTCCCTGCTTTTTAATCTCTTTGCTTTGATCTGTAGTCCTCCTGTAATTAATAATAATAGACCTATAATTAATGTTATCATCCTAGCTGACAACTGCAACTGTTCCTCCATGCCGGCAAATATTTTTATTAAAATAAATCCGAAAAATCCACTGATTAAAGAGGAAATAATAAGAAATTTCAAAACTTCTTTAATTTCAGAATGAGCCGATTTAAAATTAAAAAGTGCTTTGATTAAATTCAAAACATCTTTATAAAAATAGATAAGAGCCGCTAAAAATGTGCCTAAATGCAAAAACAATGCATATCTAATGATTGTTTCGAGACCCGCTTCGTTATTAAAGAAATTCTTTTCTATTAAAACTATAATTCCTTCTGAACTTACAGGCAGCCATTCAAAAACTCCTTGAATAGCGCCTAAAATTATTTGCTCAAGCATATAATTTATTTTATCACAATAAAAAAATTATCTCTAGGACCCTAGAGATAATTTAATATTATAAATCAATTGACGGATTAAAAATATTAAAGTAATATTTTTTAAAAGGTTCTTTGTCAAATATTTTTAATTCTCAAGAAAGGAGGGCTGTAATATGAACAGAAAGCAATGTATTGAATTGATTAAAAGAGATGTAAAAAAAGTAATGAAATATGCAACTGCAATTATTGTAATCGCTTCGGATAATAAAAGTTTTGAACTAATCCGCAATCCAAATCCCCGCCTTGGAATTCTAGCTATA
Organism: uncultured Candidatus Saccharibacteria bacterium; assembly: GCA_964494655.1. Lineage (GTDB taxonomy): Bacteria > Patescibacteriota > Minisyncoccia > Portnoybacterales > UBA2143 > JAHJQT01. The sequence continues at coordinate 5,437 of CAZBRM010000010.1, forward strand.
ATTGGAACAACAAACTTTTTTGACCAAAAATTCAGACCTCGAGAAATATCAGAAATTAATTTTGATCAGGCCATTTTAATGGAAATTGGGCTTGGACCAAGCAGACCTTATCATAAAGCCAAAGGGATAAACAAGAAAAAATATCAACCCTTCATCATGAAAAGAAGAAAATGGTTCTGTTTAACTAAAAAACAATATCAGCTCATTGCTCCTTTTATTTTTAATTTTATGATAGAAAAATCATTGGAGAAAATAAAAGGATGGGAATCAAAAGGATATTTTACTCTTCCTCTTACAATATCAAAACATTATAAAGGCAAGATAACATCATACGAAACACGTAGGGACTGGCCAAAAGGAACTAGATTTGCAGCATCTTCAAAAGATAATTTCTTTATCAGAGATATTATTACTCTGGCAAAAAATAATTCTCAAATCCAAAGACAAATAAGAGGGTTATATTGTTTTATTGAAATGGAATTAAGATATTTTATAAAAAGAGGAACAAGCCCTAATTCCTTTAAGCAATCTGAAACAGCCTGGCGAATTAAAGAAGAAATAAGAGATATAAATATTCTTTCAAGAGGATACATTTTGAATAAAATATCAAAAGAAAAAAAACAACCTTTTTATAACGATCTGATAAATATCTTTGGAACAAAAGAAATAAAACCTTTAACGAGAAAAAAAATCCCTTCATTTTTTTCAGAAATTGGCGATGTTGAAATAAAAATAATCGTCCGAAAAAAGAGAAAAATAAAGAGAAAAATAAAGAGACATTATATCGTTTTTGAAATATTTCCTCACGATCTTCTCACTTCAGAAGATTTTGAAGAATATGAATCTGATATACCATTTTAAAAGCGTCATAGAAATTAATTCTAATATGACGCTTTTTTTTCTTTTTCTAATAAATTTTCTTTTATTAATTCATTGACCCTGACCCCATAATATTCTTGTTTATGATAAGGATCTAATCCCATCATTGTTAATATAAAATCCTCTAAATCATAGTTAGGAACTTCTTTAAATTCATCTATAATTGCATCTATTCTTTCTTTATCCCCTTCTTTAAATTCAACTTTTGTATTTGCTTTTAAAGGAAATCTGTTTTCTATTTTTTTTCCACCCACAAGATCATTAAAGCAATGCATAACATCATTGCTAAAAACACCCTGACTATGCATAAAAAAAACATTGCCAAGTAATCCCTTTTCAACAAGTTTTCGTTTAACAGGGTTATAATGCTCTACAAGAAACATCATTTTCATTAATTTTGGAGCGCCGCCTATTGAATAGCCCATTTCATTTATTAAATATAATATTGTTTTTTTTGTTCTATCTATATTCATATATACTTACTAATAATTTTCGCACTGCACTTGATAATATGCTTGTGGATGATCACAAGAAGGACATTTTTCAGGCGCTTCTAGTCCAAAATGGATATAACCGCACTCGCGACAAACCCAACTAGTTTCTTGGCTTTTTTTGAATACTGCGCCAGCTTCTACTTGCGCCAATAATTTTTTATATCTTTCTTCATGATGTTCTTCTGCTTTGGCAATTGAACGTAATCTCCTGGCAATATCTGGCAATCCTTCTTCTTCTGCAACTTTAGCAAATTCAGGATACATTTTTGTATGTTCATAATTTTCACCGTTAATTGCCGCTTTTAAATTTTCAATTGTCTTACCATAAACTGTTGGCATTCCGGCTTCAACTTTTATTTCATTTTTTTCAACTAAAATCTGATCCGCCTCTGGCAGAAGTTCCTGAATATGTTCAAATAATCTTTTTGCATGGGTTTTCTCTTGTTCTGCTGTTTCTATAAAAATAGCAGTGATTTGTTCATATCCTTCTTTTTTTGCAATTTTAGAATAAAAATCATAGCGATTTCTAGCTTGCGATTCTCCAATAAATGATTTTGTTAAATTTTGTATTGTTTTTTTCATATATTTATAAATTAATTATTAATATTAATTATTCCTTTTCTGATTAAATTTTACCATATTTTTAAAATACGACCAATGCCTATAGAAAAGGGCTTCACAGCATTATGCCATAAAGCCCTCTACATTAGTCAATTATCCCTAATCCCTCTAAGGGCAAAGCGCCAAACTCTTGTAAAACTTGGTTGAAATCCTTACAAGGATTGCACTTTGGATAAACTCTTAAAAACTCGGCTGTTAAATTATGAAGTTCTCCTTTATAGCCAAATTCTTTCATTTGTTCAAAAAACTTTTTTGTTGCCTTAACCCCAGGGCTTTCTTGACTATTTCTTTTAGGCGGATCATTATCAAAGCCAGCCCAAACATGTTTTTTGTTAGATTTGGCAACTTGGAAAAAAATATAGTCGTTCTCCGTACCTATTAAAGCAATAGCACACTTAACTCCCATTTGATACAAAGACAATAAATCAATAGAGCCCTCAACAACAGCAAGATGTTCTGACTGCGATCTTATAGCAGTCATGTTGTAAGCGCCATGTCCAATTCCAGTAAAAGAGTTTTTTAATTTCCGATGTGTCATTTTTCGATCTGATGTCCAAGTGGCTCTCCCATAAATACTAGTTATTGCCCCATCTGGTAAGGTTAAAGGAAATGTTACTCTCCGATCCAATATCAATTTAGGTAGGCCAGGCTTACCATATGATGTTTCTCTGACTAAATCCTGCTGCCGCATGCCAAAATCATAAAAAACAGAACATAAATCTGATTTTGGAGAAACATTAGAGGCAAATGTCAAGAAACCATAATAAATCAGTTGCTGATAAGTAATTCCTCTATCCAGCAATCCTCTGATCAAATTATCACTGCCATAGCCCGCTCCAAACTGATAAGCCAACGACAAATCAATTCGCCGTTCCTTCTCTAAATAAGACTGTCCATCAGGATTTCTTCTTAATTCCTGCTGCAGAATTTCTTGGACCATATTCATAACTCTAAGATGATCCTTTGGAAGAATTGGATCCTCAAGCTTATCCGCGCTTATTTTACGACCAACAAGAAACTTAATCTTGCCCGTTAAATCTTTTGGCACAGATCCAGACAAAATCTTGCCTTTTAATCCGCACCCCAACCCAAAACAATGGAATAATCCCAACTGAACATTTATGTTCATTGAAGGGTCTGCTTCTTTATGGTTTGGGTCCAGACACTTAATAAAGCCGCCAGTGCTAGAATTAAAATGCTTTACTTTGAGACGACTATTCTTAATTGCTTCAAGTAATTGGTCATAATGCAAACGATAAAGAGTTTTACCTTCTTTGGTAATAACTTGCTCAATAATTTTATCATCATCAATAAATTGCCTTGAGTTGTTAATCGCCTGGACAAGCACTGAATTATTGTTTTGAATATCAGAAAAAAAACTTGTTTGCGAATTTTGCCATACATTTTGTCTGTAACGTTTAGATCTCCCAGTTAATCTAATAACGGAATTGACTAATTCCATCATTAGAAGCTCTCGATAAGCAAAAGCTTTTGTGTCTACCCAAGGGCCAGCAATCATTTTATGAAATAATTCTTCTATCTCATCTCTTTGAATCGCTATTCGATGAATAAGTGGTGATGTTGTAGGCATAATATATACAATTTGCCCTTCCTTAAAAAAGAAATAATTGTCAAAATATTCTTTTGAGCCAAGACCCATCATTTCGCAAACACCATAATTAGCTAACAATAAATACCTCATCACTTGCCAGCGGTGCTTATTAATAGGACTTTTTTTCACTTTTTCCGATTCTATAATGCCCTTACCTATATCTGCATCTCCTATGGCAAATTTTAGTTCCCAAATTCTAGTTCGAAATTGCGGACCGAAAATTTGGAACAAGTTTTTAATTAACTGAGGCACAGATTTAAACCGCTGTTTTGATATGGTTTCCAAGAGAATCAGTTGACTTTGACTAATCCAACTACTTTCGGTAAAAATTTCAAGCCCGTCTATTATTCCACCACCAATCAGAGCAGTAGAATTAAAAACATTAATTTCTTTAAAAAAGGCTCGCGGCGTTCTTTGATAAAATCGATCTAACGCTCCGATCCAACTCATTAAAGTTAATAGATAGTAGTGCAAAGATTGGTATCCATATTTTTTTACATGAGGAGACAACGCATTTATATATGGACCATATAACGCATAAAACATCTCCTCTAAAGTATTAATACTGCTCTTTAAAAACCCTAATCTATTATCTTTATCCCTTATTTCAGCAGACAAAACGGCCCAAAACTGTCTTAAGGTGTTTAAATATTCTCCTTCAAGATCTCCTTTATCCTTAGATATTCTACGCGCCCAAACTAAGGATTCTCTAATATCAAACATCTCTATTTGTTCGGGCTCCAAGCTGAACAATGAATAGTTTTTGGACGCATTGCTAAGTAGAACGTTGTTGATAAATGTTAAATCTGGCACTTGGTTCTTAAGAATATCTCCCACGACCTGATGACTGACCGTTCCAAATGGGAAATGTAAAGTACTCATCAAATTATCGTCAGGATTTCTGTTTCGATCTATTAAACTCCCAAATTCCATTTCTAGCTGACGCAGAAGATTGATGGTTCGTGACTTTTTCTTGAAATCGCCACAGCCAATTTTTACATTATCGCTTATTTCGTTAGATAATTTTTTGATTAAATCAATCAAAACTTCGCAGGCCTCAACATCATTTTCTGCTTTGCCCTGTTTTTGAAGCAAAACAATCAAATATTGGACTATACTATTTCTCTCATTGCCGTTCATTTCTTTCAATAGCTCTTGCGCCTCGGAAGAGAGGCCTTTAAGTTGATTTGAACTGAAACCCATATTTGCCAAATTGCCCAATTCTAACTGCTCCATGGCCTCTTCTCCTTTCTTTCAGATTTTTTATATAAATGTTAAAGAGCGTCAGTTAATAATATTATAGGAGATTACAAAAAGCAAGCGGGCGTATCTTAACGACACACCCGCTGTTACCTCCTTATTACGATTGTTTTACCTGCGCCCATTTGCTAGCCAATCCATCTCTTCGATGTAGGCGCACATACTGATCTGTTTTCTCAGACCGAAGACTGCCCCGAAGAATTCTTTGGGCTTCGGATAACTCGGGGAATACTTTATTGTCAATATCTAAGCCCAGGAAAACGTACAATTTCGGGCCTATCTTGAACTGTGTTTTCTCGAGCAGAATTTCTTGCAAAAGATCAAACAACGCTTGCGTTGATTGATTCATCTCTCTAGATGGCCTAATTCGTTCAAAAAACTTATTTATCCACTCTCTGGCCTCAAGAGCCATATCGGCTTCAATTCTTGACACAGCATTAACCATTGCTCGAACTCGCCTCGTCTTATCCGAATGAGTGAATGTTTTTTGTGATCGTAGTTGACCATCCAACCCAATCAAAAACGGAGATACGTGTTTGAATAAATAATCGTCTTTTGCATCTCGTGCCATAACCACAGCATCATTCAGAAAAAAAACCTGTTCGACTATTTCATTATCTCTTCTTTGATAAGCCCGTGCTTGTTCCACTAGAGTGGCTAGCGCAATTTCCAGTCTACTTTTTTCTGCTTGAGCTTTGATTATCGCTTCTCGCACTTCATCTCGTTTTATACCTAATTCAGGAGATTGCTCATGAAATTCTTTAATTATCTCCCTTTTCCTGGCCGCTTTTTGACTCGTCAATTGTCTTTCAGTTTTCATGCTCGCCAAGTAGTCCACCGCTTTGTTATAGACAGCATACATTTTCCTCCACTTAGCCCTGATACCTTTTTCTTCACGCATAAACTTTTTGATTTCAGTATCGCACTTACTTATTAGCTTTTTTAAACCTGATATTGTCTCGTTCATCATAAACCTCCTTTATTTTAATTTTTCTGCATTATTGCAATAATTCTTCTGCTTTCTTTATAACTTACTGGATCTAAAGCCGTTGCTAATGATTTAGCGAGAACAATTTTTCCTAAATACCAATTGGTCTGATTAAACAAATCTAAAAGATTATTAATGTCCCATAATTGAATATCAAGGCGAAATTCATTTTTTCTTTGATATCCCCGATGGTCAATTGTGGTCATAGATAATCGCGAGGCATCATAACGGATATACCTATAGATGGAACCCTCTCCTAGATGCGTCTCTTTATCTAGAAGCGCAACATTTTCAACCCATTCTTTATTCATAATATCCAGGACTAGAAATCCACCTGGTCTCACAAGATAATGACAGGATTCCAAGATTTTTTCATTTTTTTGATCATCATAATAACCAAAACTAGAAAAAAGGCATATAACTCCATTATAGATCTCTTTATCTATGGGGAAATATTTTTTTAAATCCCGCATATCACAGACTTGGAATGATACTGTTTTTAGACCTTGCCGTTTTGCCTTATTCTTGGCTATGTTTATAAATGAACGCGAAATGTCTAAACCTAATACATGCACTCCACGTTTAGCCAGAATACAGCTATGTCTGCCTAGCCCGCACCCAAGATCAATAAGACGCAGACCTGGAAGTTTATATCCTAATTCCAACAACAATGTTTCCAATGAATTAACTTCTTGTTTAGCAACTTGTTCCCTCGCTTGCAGATGATGGACATAAAGCTCCGGATCATCTACAAATAACGCATCTGTCCAATGATCAGTCATTATCCTTACCTCCATATATTTATATTCATTTGTTAAAAGACATAAAAAAAGCATACCCCAAAAGTATGCCCGTTGTCAAACTCTAACGCAGAATAGCTTTTTTTATTTTTATACCAATCCTCTTGTTTTTTTAACCTTTTCTATTTGAGTTAAATATTCTTTTCTTAATCTAATATTTTTCGGAGTAATTTCTAGAAATTCATCATCTTTCATAATTTCCAGACCCCTTTCCAGCGTTATTTCCATTGGAGAAGTTAAAACAATAGAATCATCAGACCCAGAAGCTCTAATATTAGTCAGCTTCTTTCCCTTAATTGGATTTACCCACATATCATTTTTTTTTGAGATATTGCCTATAACCATCCCGCTGTAAACTTCAGTATTTGGATGAATATAAATTTTACCTCTTTCTTCTAAATTCCATAAGGCATAAGCTAAAGTTTTTCCGTTTTTCATAGAAACCATAGATCCAAGCTCATGCTTATCAATATCGCCTGCATATTCTTTGAACCCAATGACCCGACTAGTAAAAATACCCTCGCCTTTTGTATCAATTATAAAATCTCCACGATAACCTAAAATGCCACGAGTTGGAATTTCAAAAATTAATCTTTGATTATTTTGTTCTGACTTCATATCAATCATTTTGCCTTTTCTTTTAGATAATTTTTCAATAACCATGCCAGTCATTTCTTTCGGCACATCTATTATTACTTCTTCATATGGTTCTTGCTTTAATCCACCTTCATTTTTAATAATTACCTTGGGCTGGGAAACCTGCATTTCAAAATCTTCTCTTCTCATATTCTCTAAAAGAATAGCAATATGCAATTCTCCTCTGCCGTAAATTTTATAATGTCCGCCTGTTGTATTAAAATCAATTTTCAAACCAACATTAACTTCTAACTCTTTTTCTAGTCTCTCCTTTAATTTACTATTAGTTATATATTTTCCTTCTTGACCGGCAAAAGGAGAATTATTCACCATTAAATCAAGCGAAATTGTTGGCTCATCAATTTTAATAGCTGGCAACATTTCTTGATCTTTATCTTGGCAAATTGTTTCTCCAATATATATATCTGGCAAACCCGCTATCATTACAATATCACCAGCAACCGCTTCATCAACTTCTTTTCTGTTTAATCCATAAAAAGTATATAAATTGCTTATTTTGCCCATCCTATATTTATCTTCGCCTTTTTTTATAACCACCGTCATACCCTTTTTTACCTTCCCCTCATATATTCTGCCAATAGCCATTCTTCCTATATAATTATCATAAGCCAGATTGAAAGACTGCATTCTTAAGGGTTTTTTATTCATTTCATCACTTGAAGCCGGATTTACTGTTTTCAATATTAAATCAAGAAGCGGAGATAAATCCTCATCTTTGTCGTCTAATTTTCTTTTTGCAATTCCTTGCTTGGAGATAGCGTAAATTGTTTCAAAATCAAGCTGTTCATTGCTGGCCCCTAAGCTCATAAACAACTCCAGTATCATATTGTGAACTTCGTTTGGTCTTGCGGCTGGCTTATCTATTTTATTAATTACTACTATCGGTTTTAAATTGAGTTCTAACGACCTTTTTAATACAAATTTTGTCTGAGGCATAGGCCCCTCTTGAGCATCTACTAAAAGTAAAACAGAATCAATGGACCTTAAAATTCTTTCTACTTCTGAGCTAAAATCAGCATGACCCGGAGTGTCAACAATATTTATTTTTGTGCCCTTATAGATTAAGGAAGTGTTTTTTGAGTAAATTGTAATTCCTCTCTCTTTTTCTAATGCGTTTGAATCCATACTAATATTTTCATCAGCCATTTTTGTCTGGTGCATTAAAGCATCGGTTAAAGTTGTTTTCCCATGATTTACATGGGCAATAATTGCAATATTTCTTATTTCCATATATTTATTAATTTCCAATAAAAACGCCTCGCCCAAAGCGAGACCAGCTAATAAATGTAAAACTATTCTAAGGTCTGACCTCTGCGTTATAAATCAATATTCATATATCTAAATTACCATAAAATAAAGTATATTACAACCCTCCGAGGAACACTTTAAAACACCCCAACTATTAGCTGAAGTGCTTTTTTTGATTAAAAAAGGTTCGGTAAAATTAAATCAACGGATTTGGCCTTAATAATTCTCTTTATTACTTCATTCATATCAACATTGAGACGAAGAGCTTTAGTAATAACAGCCCTCAAAATACAAACAGTTATTGAATTTCCGGTAATAAGAGATGCGCCTTGCGCCCAATCATTCAAATTTTCAATTTCCTCCAGCGGCAATTCTGTTTGAAGCATCAGATATATCTCCTCTGCTCCGGCTTTGTTTTCTGTTATCATTTCCTCAATACAAATCTTACAGGCCGTGGTCCCATCGTCAATAAATCTCAAATGAGGTTCTTTGTGCTTCAAGCAAAAAGCAGATGATTTCAAAGCGCAATCCTCACATATTATTTCATATGATTTCTCGCCTGGCTCTTTCATTGGTAAAAGCACGGGTATCTCAAAATTATCCCCACATCTTTCACATCCCTCACATTCCATAGCATTCCTCCTAATCGAAATGGGCTACTTCTTCAACTTCATTAAAAGAGATTGTTTCAATCTCTCCCATACCCCCACCGCCACCAAAGTGCATAAAACCCTTCGTGTCAATGCTGGCCTTGTCTTCATCCACCTTTACCACTTCACCAATAAGAGGCGTGTCGCCAAAAGAAGAAACTCTTTTTTTGATGACAATTATTACATCCCTGCCCCTTAACTTTTCAAATTCTCTCCTAGTCCTTAGCCGATCAGATAATTCCTCCATTTCTACAATCTCCTTTTCTATAAAAGATTAATATTAAAATTATAAGGTACTATTATTAATAATAGCATAAAATTATAATTAGTCAAATGAATGTACTTGGCGGGTAATATTAGAATTTGTTTTATAGGGCTAAACCATTTGGTTAAGCCCTATAAAAACTGGATTAAATGTCCAGCACTCTTGTGGATTTCAGAAAATTAATATAGGCAGTTGGGAGATTATGCTGTTCTGCTCCTCCTAAGATTTTCTTCATATACAGCGGATGAGGCAGGCCATTGCCTTGCTTCATTTTAACAAAGTATGTCCAGGCAACATATTGTTCGCCTCGAGGAGAAAAAACAACAATCTTTTGGCGCAAATAACCATCCTTTAGATGAACTACCTCCTGCCAATCCAAAAGCAATAAATCAGACGGCGCAAGGGCATAAACCACGCCCCAAACATGGTCGTTGGGACTAAATATCATATCAGCCGCCCAGCCACCTTTTCTTTTTTTTAACCTCGACTTTCTTGTAAAAGCTAAGGTGAAGTTAGGATAATATGCTATATTCACGAAAGCGACACTGGCATATTTTTTTCTCATTTGCTCAAAAAACAAATTTGAGCCATAAGCAAAATATAATTGAATTCCCTGTAAGTCCATATTCTCCCTCCTTATTTAAGATATATATTGTACAAAAAATTATTAAACAACTAAAAAAAATAGCACTTTAATCTTATTCTGTCAAATAGACTCAGGCCAGCCATCTTTTGGTAACACAAAAACCGCCTAGAATCGGCGGGACAGTATAGCATCATCCCATGTATCTAAAAATATATTATAGTATTTTTATAATCCGTCCTTCTGGCTCCCTTCGTAGACGATGTTAGAACTATCATCCAGCAAGGGGTGTCAATCCAACTTGCGCTAAATTTTCTCTAAGTTTTTCTTTATTGTGCCTACTCTGCCATTCAATACGACTTGCCTTTTTGTGCGACTCTGAATAGGTAAATCCTTGCTCCATTAAAGAACGTTCATAAAGCTCGTGTAATATAATATAGATTCTCTCTTTGGCTGAGATATCATTATCCAGCCAAACTTCATTTTTAGGTATATAATTATAAACTAAATCATGGCCTCCTTCTGTAAAATTAATATCAAGAACACTTCTAACTAATCGTCCACGAACAAGCCAAATGGAAATTTTATTATTTATTTTTTTTAAAAATCGACAATGAACTTTATTAACCGAAACAATACCCTTTTTATCTATTATTTTTTTAAAATCTTCTGTTTTTTTTCTTTCAGAGAGTTCTTTTTTATTAGCTAATCTAAGAGCTTTATCGTAAGAATAACCATTTTTCATTAACTGCCATTCAATTAAAAGATGATCTATAAAAAAACGCCGTTCATTAAAAACTGCCTCTTTGTCTAACCAGAATTCATATTTAGGTATAAAAGGAAATCTGAAGTGTTGACCAAAATTAGTAAACTCTCTGTCTAAATCCTGTCTAATTTTACTACCATCTACCAGCCAAATCTTGATTTTCCCTTTTTTACCTATCCTTTTGAGATAAAAATCTTTTTTGTCCATATTTTCTAACATTATATCAAAAAACCATCTTTTTGATAAGACGCTATGTAATTGGCTTTTTGTTTTAATTCTTTCAACTCTAACGTCCATTTCGGAATAAAAACAAAACCGCATAGCAATGCGGCTTAATAACCTAACTTCATTGGGATGGCTCAAATCAACTAATGCTTTATTGGCGAATGATCTATTTGAGCAAAAACTCAAAAAGATAGTAAACCAGAAATGCTGGCCAAATTAGGGCCTTTAGCAATCCAAGAACTCCTATCCAGAATGTTGCGGCACTGCTGATAAAATAGACGGCTGCGCCAATTAGTCCTATCCCATAAACAGCTGACCCGCCATCATGAATACATTTTTTCATATTTTTAATATTATTTTATTAATTATCGACTCTATTTTATTCTACCAAAAAATCGCCTCTCTGGCTATTTTTATCTGGCTCCGCGGGCTGGAGCAAGTTAGAACCTATTTTCTGAAAGAGAAAATCGCCGTTCACTCTTACCGATCTCTAAATCAACTTTACCTCCTTTATGGCACATTACTATTCCCTTTTCTTCTAGATGCTTTACTTTTACTGGTCCTATAAACTCTTGCGGTATATCTTGAATAATTACTTTCATTTCTTACCCTCCTTCCTTAGTCTTTTTTTGAGGACTAAACGATATTTTTTATTTTAACTAACTTTTATTTTCTCTTTTCACTAATGATGAAGAAGTCAGCCATAAAATAAAAGGTCTTCGTAATTTATCAATAGACCATTCGTTATCTTTAAAAAGCGACGCTTTCTCTATTCTAAAAGAAGAAAGTAAAAGCATAGTGGCTTGTAAATTCAAAGGAGATAATTTATTATGTTCTAATAAAAACTGTCGTTTTTTATTCACCCTTACATAATACACTAACTCTTTCAAAAAATCAACCTTATCTGGCTCCGCATCGTGGACAACGTTAGAACTTACTTGATAACTCCGAAGCTGAAAATAGGCGCTGGTATACTCCAATAAAAATGCCTGCCAATAAAATTATCCCGCCCGCAATTATAATTTTTTTATTTCTAGCCATATAAATCTATCGCCGCGTTTCGTTTTCTTGCGCATCACCGCCAACCGCGTACCAATCAACTTTTCTTGATAAATACATCACAATAGCCAATATTGAAAATAGCAGCGCGCTTCCTATAAGCAAAGCGTAATCTTCCAACTGCAGTATGATATACACAAAAAAGTAAAGAAAAGCGAGAATAGAACTCTGTATCAACGCCATTTTAGCATTTGCCAAAACGCTTTTTGAATAAAGTGTAATCAAACCGATTGTCGCGATGCTCGAGATTAAATACGCCCAGCCGAAACCAGCTATTTCAGATATTGAAACGAGCAGCGCGTAAAATAAAACCATTGCGAGACCGATTAGAATATATTGAATCGGATGTATCCTTTTTCTATTAAAGACCTCGGCAAAGAAAAATACAAGAAAAGTAAGAACAACAATAAGTATAGCGTACTTAACACTCCGTGTTGATTTTGCATAGCCGTCAATTCCCGCCAAAAGCTTCACGCCTGATGCGGATGAATAGATATTATATGCGCTACCAAGCCATGATTGCGGATACCCTCTATTTAAATCAAGGATTTTCCATGACGCTTCAAAACCGTCATCCGCAACTGTTCGCGTGTCAGGCAAAAACGCGCCTCCAAAACTCGGCTTATCCCAGTCTGATTTCAAAGAAATCTCAGTTGTTCTTCCAACCGGAATAAAATGCAAATCCCTGCTTCCGTTAAGATTTAATTTGAAAGAAAATTCATAACCATCTACGTTTTTATTTTTTATGCTTGCCGGCAATGGCGCGCTAATACCCAGACCTTGTCCAACGTCTATTTTTGTTGATTGGTCAGACACAGACAGTGTTTTCATCTCCAAGCGATTTCCTTCGTATGGTATTATTTCATAATTATTTCCAACAAGCCGAATAACATCGCTGGTCTGAACTCCGGGCTTAAACTTTATTTCTGCGTTATTCCAATTCAGTTTTAATTCATTTTCAATGCCCCGCGTATCAGAAATGCCTACAGATATAAACACGTTATCCCAATCTGCTTCAATGTCTTCAACGCCAAGATTGAGAATATTCGGCTGCGTGAATTTTCCCGAGAAATTTATTTCTGATGAATAAACAACCGCGTCAAAAATCCCACGAGACCGTATTTGAGGTTCAATCGCGCCATCAATCAAAAGAGTTTCCGGCAGAAAATGAGCGTATTGAGTTACGCCAACACGTTCTCCTTTTTCATTTATCACGTATTTTTTATACGGGACAGAAAGTATTGGACCAGCGATTGTCTGTTGCTCTCCCCATTTTTGGCTTATTTCAGACACTGCCGCTCTTTTTGTGGATTCTCGTTCATAAATAAGGTTTTTAACCATACTAATCGGAATCAAAAGAAGCAATGCTAATATCCCAATTATAGCAATCCGAAAAGTAACAGAGTATCGTATCCAATGTGTTAAATTTATATTATCCATATTCATATTGATTTCTATTTTACAAAAAAAACAACGTATTGTAAACACCTAACCTCAAACAGGTCTCTCGAAAAACGCACTAGGTTGACTCCGCATACTGGACAACGTTAGAACTTGGTATTTTGAGAAATCTCTTTTATTGAATTTTAAAAGTCCGCTTTTTATAAAACGGACCTTTAGTCATCATTGAAAGAATTAACTTCTTCTATTTCAAAATCTTCTAATAATTCCTTTTGAAATGGTCCAAGTTTTGGTTGAGCCTTTATCTTTTTACCACTTAAAACAATAGGTAGCCACTTTTTATCAGCTGGCATCATTTTATTCAAAGGTAATTCTTTTACATCAAACCATGTTGGATTTAACATTTCATCTGTTTCTTGAACTTCACCTTGCCATTGTTTGACCATATAAAAATGGACCTTGCAAATAAATATTTCGCCATCGCTTTTTGTGTTATGAAAATCAATTTCAGCCACCTTTTCAAGTTGGTCTGGTAAAGCACTTACTCCTCCCGTTTCTTCTTTAAGCTCTCTTACTGCAGCTTCTCTTGTTTTTTCCCCCGGATCAATTCCACCTCCATAACCATTCCAACAACCTTCTCCTATGTGCCTACTTTTAATTGCAAGAAGTATTTTATTTCTTTTTTTAAGAAAACAAACCGTAGCATGCGCTAATTCTTTTTCTTTTTTCATGTTTTAATCCTCCTTCTACCCAATTAATGTACTATCTATAGTTTATCACCAAAAAGTTCTAATGTCTACTTCGGAAATAAAAAACAATCGTGTAAATAAACAGTTATTTTTATACTCTA
>CAZBRM010000011.1:0-11344 GCA_964494655.1 uncultured Candidatus Saccharibacteria bacterium
ATTTTAAGCTTTTTATATAAAAACTTAATTCTTTTAGCGCCAAGCCCCTCAACAGAAGTTAATTTTTCCAAATCAACCGGGCATTTTTTCTTTAATTCCTGATAACGCTTAATTTTGCCTGTCTTAATATACTCTTTAATTTTTCTGGCAATTCCTTCTCCTATACCTGGAATTTTTTTTAATTCTTCTATCCCTCCCTCATTGTATATTTCTTCAATATCTTTTTCTAAAGATTCTAAAATACGTCCTGCTTTGTTATAGGCAATTGAAATGAAAGAGGCCTTGTCCATTTGAATAAACTCAGCCATAAGGTAAAAAATTTTCGCTATTTCTAAATTTTTCATTTTTAAAGAATAAAACTAAAGATTTTTACCCAAAGGGATCCTTAAAGTCTTTTCATCTTTAGGACATATTTTTTTGTAAATAAAAAACGGAATAAAAGCGCTAGCTAAAATAAAAAAAATAATGCCAATAAAAAGTATATCAAAACCGAAACGATTAGCGATTATTCCGCCTAACGCTCCAGCTATTCCTGTTCCAATACCGATTGAAGCTGCCCTAGCGCTCCAATCAAACGATTCTCTACCTTTATCAATATGACGGGTAAAAACAGCGGCATAAGCAGAGATATTCATAGACATACCCAGAGAAAAAGTTATTTGTAAAAGATAAATATGCCATGGCAAATAAGAAAAAATATATCCCAGAACAGCCAAGGCAGCTAAAACATTACCAATAACGATAAACCAAAAATCATCCTTTTCTCCGTGGTTCTTATCCAAATATTTCCCAAAAAGAACTACTGTTAGAGAGATAACGATCCAGTAAATCGCAGCCGCATAACCAGCCACTTCAATATTGCCTCCTCTTATTCTTTCTGTTAAAAAAATAGCAAAAATAGGATTAACAAAACCAAATCCACTAGTTAAAGCTACATCTGAAAAAATTAAAAACTTAATAACCTTGTTCATATTCTTATTTTCATTATAGTTGTTTGCCCCAGGGATGGCAATTAGAAAGTTGTTTTAATCCCATCCAAACACCTTTCAAGACACCAAATTTTCTTATTGATTGATAAGTGTATTCTGAACAGGTTGGATAGTGGCGACACTGTCCTAAAAGCCGAAGAATCGGAAAACGCCCATGATCAGGAGATATGGTTTTTTGATATATTTTTATTAACAAAAGTATAGAATGCTTAATCATGAGTTAAAAACATCGGCTGTAAATATGTGAATATCTACTTCATTACTTTTCCAACAATTCCAATCTAAACCAGCTTTTTGAGAACAAAGTTTTCCCATAAACTTATTAAGATCCCAATTATTTTCAACAGCTACTTGAGGTAAAAATACGCCAGAATTTAAACCTTTTTTAACTTGAACTCCATGTTTTCCAATTTCTATTTCTTCCCAACTATTTATTTTTTTCAAAGGACTTAAAACAGAAATTTCGTATTCTAAATCATTCAATTCATTTTTTTCAACAGGATTAAACCGTTTATCTTTTATTGCTGCTGACACAGCCATTTGGGAAACAACTTGATATAGAGGAATATCAGGCTCAAAACTACCAATACATCCTCTTAGCTGACCATTTTTTTTGAGAGTAACAAAAACGCCTAATTTTTTATTTAATAATTCGTCTTCTACGTTAAAATCACTTAATTTGCCTTCTGAAACATATTTTTCAACTGATGTTTTTGCAATTTCCAATAATTTCTGCTTTTGATTCTCATTTAAATTAAAATTCGATGGTTTTTCTATAAAAGCAAAAGACCCATAGCCAACCACCCTTAATGGATCGCCAATATTTATACTTCCAGAATTAGTATATTTAAGCAATTCAACTTGAGAATCATTTATTTTTTCCATTAACCTTACAACCAATTCAACAGCTTTTTGAGCGCATAAACAAACGCTCAAATTAACAATATTTTCACTTTCTATTTTCATAATTACTTCTTTAAGAACAGAAAGTTTTCCTGTTAAAATTGCTTCAATAATTTTTTTATCAGCATAATTAGCATTCTCATAATCAGGATAATGAGACATATCTGAACTGGCCACAACTAATGTTTTTTCATCAATATATTTAGATAATATCTGACTAATTTCCTCTAATTCATCATCTTTTAATTGATGGCTTATTAAAATAGGCAAAATCTTAAAATCTTTTAAAACAATTTGCAAAAAAGGAACTTCAACTTCTAAAGAGTGTTCTGGCTTATGCGGAACTGAATCAATCTTGAAAAGCTTACTGTCTTCAATAAGTAAATCTCGCAAATCACTATCTAAATCAACATTGCCTATTGGAGTTTTCCAAGAATCATTTCCATCAATAACTGCTCCTTGCAAATATTCATTATGACTTGAACCTATTAAAATTACTTTATTAATTTCTTGTCCTTGAACAGCTTTAAAAGCGTAGGCAGCTGTCTGGCCAGAAAAATCATAGCCAGCATGAGGCACGATTAATGCTTTGACTTGTTCTTTTGTTTCAGATAATTTTACCTGTTCTAAAAAGTAATTAATTTCTTTAAGTAAATCATTTTTGTCAGATGGATAAAATTGGCCAGCCATAATCGGCTCGCGAACAGATAGATTATTAGTTTTTTTTAAATCTTTCAACATAGAAGCTAATTGGCTCGTTTCTTTTTCTTCGTTTAAAAAAATTAACCAGAAAAGACCTCCTATAAAAACAATTAAAAATAAAAACCACCAAAACTTGCTCATATCTTCACCCATTTCTTTAATTTTAACATTAAAAATCGGTTTTTGGAATAAAAAAGCCGTGTCTGTTCATCTCTCTAAAACACAGTTCTTTTTATTTTTCAAAAAACATCCAGCCATTAATCCTAAAATCAGCCAAAACATTAATTGTCCCTGTTGCAATGTCCAGAAAAAATGATCAAATAAACCAAGAAATAAGAATGCGCAGATAATGAAAAATAATAAATAATTCTTTTTGTTTTTTAATTCTTTATTAAACTTCCGCAATAATTGATAAAGAAACATTAGAAATATAAATAGCCCTATTAAACCTGTTTCAGAAGCAATCAATAAATAAACACTATGAACTGGCTGATGTATCCAAGAACTCAATAAATCAAGCATTTGTCTAATCTCCCAGACAAAATTACCTGTTCCAATCCCTAATAAAGGATTTTCTTGAATAATCAAAAAAGATGTTTGGCTATAAAATAAACGAAGGCCGATAGATTGTTCGCCTGCTAAAATATGAAAACGAGATGAAACTTCAGGCCAGGCAAAATAAACAATTATAAATAAGCAAACAGCAATTAATAAGAACAAGCTTAAAATCTGTCTTTTTTGCTTTTTAAATAAAAGAATAAAATAGATTATACTGGATAATAAAAAAGTAAAAATAACTAAACGGGAATATGTTAAAAAAAGAGTAAAAAAAAGAAAAAAGAATACAATTAATAAAAATATATGATTTCTAAAAGAATTTCCTTTTTTTAAAAAAAGATAAAAAGTAAAAAAAATACAGAGAAACATAAAAACAGCTAAGACATTTGGATGAGGAAATGTTCCGTAAACACGAATTGTTTCTGTCCCATTAATAATAATTTTTGCAACACCTGCTATTTCCGAACTTAACGGACTTTCTGTTAAAATTTTTAAGCCTAAACTTTTTTGTTGAATATATTGACTAATAGCAACAAAAGATTGAAATAAGCCACTAAAAACGAAGATGTAAAATAATTTTTCGAAACTGAATAATCGCTTAAAATTGCACTTTAGATAAAAAAATAAGATAATCATTTCAAGTAATTTAATCCAAGAATAAAAACCAAGATTTATGCTCCTTGCTTGAATTAAAGAAATTAAACTCAAAATTAAAAAAGCTACTAGCCAAAAACTAGGGCTTTTTAATTGAAATAATTTTAACGGCTCTTCTAATAATCTTTGCTTTCTCTCCCTTAAAACCCAAAGCAAAAAAACAAAAACGAGCAAGATATCAGTTAAATAAATATAAGCGCTTGTCCACTCATTAAAATCTTCTGAAAATTGATAAATTATTTTCCGAACTTGAAAGGGCAGGCAGAAAATAAAAACATAAAAAATAAATTTCTCTAATTTAAGCATATAGCTTTCCGAGTTCCTCCTTAACAACTCTTCGATCATCCCATGGTATTTTACACGAACCAATAACCATTGTTGCTTCAGTACCTTTTCCTAAAATCAAGACAATATCTTTTTCTTTTGCTAATTTAAGAGCCTTAGAAATCGCCTGACGCCTATCCGTAATTTTTTCAAGATTAACAGAATTGCTTATTCCTTTCTTAATACCGTTAATTATAAAAATTGGATCTTCATTGTAAGGATCTTCATTGGTTAAAATAATATAATCAGAATATTGCGAAGCAATCTTGCCTAATTTCGGCCTTTTCCATTTATCACGTCCGCCGCCAGCGGAGCCAAAAACTGAAATAATCTTTCTAGAAGAAAGCTTTTTAGCCAGTTTAAAAACCTGTTCAAAAGAATCGGGCGTATGAGCTAAGTCAACAAAAACTCTAAAATTCTGACTATCTGAAATTTCTTCCATGCGCCCAGGAATCACTTTTATATTTTCTAAAGCTAATTTAATTTTATTCAAAGAAATTTTTTCTAATAAGCTGATTGAAATAGCTGTTAATGCATTATAAATATTAAATTTACCTAAAAGCTTTAAGCAAAATCTTGTATCTTTAACTATAAAACTCACTCCTGTTTTTTCTATTTTACAATCAGCTCCTAATATTATTTTATCAACTTTTAATTTTCTATCTTTCGGCCTAATAGAAAAACCTACCCTTTCTTTTGCTTTGAATTGCGAAAAGTAATCAGCATTCAGATCATCAAGATTAATAATTGATTTACCATTTTTTTTTAATGCTTTAAATAATTTTCCTTTGGTTTTTTTATAATTCTCAAATCCGCCATGCGCTTCTAAATGCTCTGGGGCTAAATTAGTAAAAACAACTGTGTCAAAATCAATAAAATTATGGCGATGCTGTTTAATCCCTTCTGAAGTTACTTCAATCAACGCGTACTCGCATCCATTTTTAACCATTTCTTTTAATGTTTTCTGAATAAACATTCTGCCTGGCATTGTTAAATGATATGGATTAAGCCATTCTTTATCTGCTATCTTAATAGAAAGCGATGAAATCCAGCCAACTTTAAAACCAGCCCCTTCTAGCGCTTTACCAGCTAAATAAACCGTAGTTGATTTGCCTTTAGTTCCGGTAATGCCAATTATCTTTAATTTTCTGGAAGAAAAACCATAAATAACTGATCCCAAAAAAGCCAGAAAAAAATGGTACCAATTTATTAAAAATTCAGGAATAATTTTTCTTAATAAGTCTTTCATAAAATTTTTCGGATTAAATTATACGCCTTATACCAAACTGGTTGAAAAATTAAATCAAAAGCGCCCGGATAGCTAATTTCTTGTCCATTAAATCCATTTTTAAAACGTGTTACTCCAGGCCATTTTCTTTCATCAATACCAAAAAAATCATAATATTGAAAGCCATCTACTTTCGCCTGTTTAATTGCTTCCCATTGGAGTAAATACGGAGCCATTAAATTACGATAATTATAATCAGAAGCCCCATGTGAATATATTGCTGTCTTATTCCAAAAAAGATTAATGCTCCCAGCAATAATCTTATTATCGCGCTTAGCTAAAAATATTTTTAGCATATTTGCTTTGCCTAAAACATCAACCATTTTTAAATAATGATCTTTAGGATGGCTGTAGAATTTATCATGTTCAGTCGTCTTAGATAGTAACTCTAAAAAACTGCCAATATCTGATTGATTTTGTTCAACGCTAACTCCTTTCTTTTGCGCCAACCTAATATTATATCTAGTTTTCTGATGCATCCGACTTAATAATTCTTCTTCTGATTTATGCAAATCAAGAATTATTGTTTTTAATGGTTGGATATGTTTTGATGATGACAATAGTCCTCCCGGGAAACTGTCTTTATTTAGATCTCTATCTAACTCAATTTTAAAAAATATGCTTTTTTCTTGCTTAGCAATTTGTCTGACTTGATTCAAAAAATTATCTGGCAAATTCTTAAATACCGGCCTTGGACAATAAAGATAGTTTTTAGCAAAAGGCAAATCGTGCTTAATCAGTAAGACATTAAAATCATCTGCCTGGATACGCCAAATTTTATGACCAATCGCCTCTTGATACTGACCCCATGACCATGATTGCAAAAAAGAACCATTATTTTTAATAATAAATTGATTCCATCGTTCTCTATTCATAATTACTTACCCAAAATTTTTAAAGCTTCCTTAATACGACCCCCTATTTCTTTAATTTTGCCTGGTACTTGTTTAAGAGCTTCTCTAGCTTTACTAGTTGAATATCCTAAACTAATCAAAGCATCAATCGCTTCACTATCAGAATTTAATTGCTTAATATCTTCTATAGAAGCAAAGACCTTATTTCTTAATTCTAAAATAATTCTTTCTGCTGTTTTGTTTCCTATTCCTGAAACCTTAGTCAAAAGCGTTTTTTGACCACTAGCAATTGCTTGTTTTAATATTTTTACTGATTCTAACATCATGACCGACAAAGCTGCTTTGGGCCCTATTCCGCTTACAGAAATTAAAATTTCAAAAAATTCTAATTCTTCAAAAGTTAAAAAACCGTATAAATCCAAAAGATTCTCTCTGGGATATAAATGAATAAAAAATTTCCTTTCTCTTTTATCATCTGCTACTTCTTTTAAAATAAGCGCAGAACAAAATATTTTATATCCAACTCCATTAACATCTAAAATAATAAATTTATCTGTTTTTAATTCAATTTTTCCTTTTAATAAAGCAATCATAATTTAATGATAACTCAAGCAAAACTATTTGACAACTTATATAATTTAGATATACTAAACATATTACAGTATAATTTTAAGTTTTAAATTTTAAGTTTTAATTGAAATCTAAATGATTAAATTTTAATTTGTTTTAGTTATTTATAAATTTAAAATTGATTTAAAATTTATAATTTAAAATTAAATTCATGCCCATAACAAAATCAGCTAAAAAAGCACTTAAGCAAAACCGCAGAAAACGGGTTTTTAATCTTAGAAGAATTAGCAAAATGAGATCTTTAATTAAGCAATCTAGAACTCTAATTGGGGATAATAAAAAAGAAGAAGCGCTTAAAATTCTGCCTCAAATTTATAAAGCAATTGATAAAGCTTCTAAACGCGGCATAATTAAAAAAAATACAGCTAGCAGAAAGAAATCAAGATTGGTCAAAGCTATTGAGAGTATTGACATAAAAAAATAGCTTTGATACACTTTTATTGTGCCTATGGGTACGATAAAATTATTCATTAAAGGATTAAAAAATCTTTTTTATACAAAACATAAAAGGATACTGCTCATAGCAGCAGTTATTTTATTTTGCTTCAGTTTTGCCTTAATTAAACCAGTCAAAAGCATAATTAATAAAAATGAATTAGAGAATGTCGAAGAAAAATGGGGAAGGATAACATATCTTTCTAAAAATTATTCAATTGAAGAAAATAGTTTGATGACCAATACGCTTACTAGTTTAATTAATCAATCTAATTATACAGATGGTTCAAACCAGAATGTCTATGAAAATGAACAAGGCTTGATGGTTATACAAAATAATGCGCTGTTAGCGCAAACAAATCCAGTTACATTTATAAGCCAGAAAGCCAGAACAGAAAATGCAACCTATCTCGTTCAAGAAGGAGATACAACCTCAAACATTGCCGCTTCTTTCGGTATTACGCTTAATACTCTTTTATGGGCTAATAACCTAACAAGTTTAAGCGTCATTAGACCTGGAGATGAATTATTAATTCTTCCGATTACTGGAGTTCTTCATAGAGTTAAAAATAATGAAACAATTAGCTCTATTGCTAAATATTATGACGCGGAAAGCGAAGAAATAATCGCATTTAATGACTTGCCGGCTGATGGAGATATTCAAATAGGCCAAAAACTGATAATTCCTGAAGGTCAAATCCCTATACCTATTAAACCAAAAATAACAATAACAGCATCTCAAACCTATGTAACTGGAGCAGGTACCGAGAGAAGCAGAAGCTTTCCTTATGGCCAATGCACTTGGTATGTGGCTCAAAAAACATATGTTCCATGGTCGGGTCATGCTAAAGCATGGTTAGCTAATGCAAGAGGCTACGGATTTAAAACAGGAACAACTCCGCAAGCAGGAGCAATTATATCATTAAGCGGAACTAATTGGCTTTCACGCACATACGGCCATGTTGGTTATGTTGAATCAGTCAATGGAGATTGGGTCACTTTTTCAGAAATGAACCATCTTGGCTGGGCAATAAAAAGCGTTCGCACAATAAACAAAAATAGTTCAAGTATTTTAGGATATATTTATTAATATAATTAAAATAATATAAAAATATGCATAAAGATTTATTAAAAAAAATAAAAGAAGTAAAAAAAGACGATCCATTCTTAATAACTATTACTACTTTCAGTAAAAAAGATAATAAAGGAAAAGAATTAGACACATTTCTTTTTGTTGGTAATTTTCCTTTTATAGAATTTGACGGAACCAAGAAAATGATTAATAAGCTCATTGATAACGCAATTAAAAAAAATATATAGTTTTTACTACAACTATATATAAAAAATAAAACTTTTATTACTAAATTTTTTCTCTGCTGCATTTCAAACACAGCTTTGCTTCTGGAACAATTTTTAAACGCCTTGACTCAATTTCTTTTTTGCATTTCTCGCAAATACCATAAGTATTGTTCTTGATTTTGTCTAAAGCACTATTAACATCTTTTAAGCGTAACTCTAAAGTATGCTCTATTGATAAGAGATTTTCATACTCTTCTATTTTCTCAGCATTTTCATCGTTGTGAGAACGGTTAATGCCAAAGAAAGGAAAACGAGTCAGCCAATTCCCTTTCATTTCAGTGTCTTTACTGGCAAAAGACTTAAGATTTTTTATCAGTTTTATTTTCTCTTTTTCCAAATTTTTTTTCAATTGTTTTTGCATTTCTTTATCCATTATTTTTATATTAACATAAAAAACTAATGTCAACAAGAAAATAGAGGATAAATAAAGTATAAGAGGCCGTGCCTTGAAATTAAGGAATAGGACGCGTCTTGAGAGCTACATTCTTACGCTCGAAGGGCGGAAGGATGTACTCGTCAAGGCGTGTCCTCTGGATAAAAAATCCTAAAAATCCAGGCATGACCTTATTCGCACAACCTTGCTGCGCAAGGATGTAGCTCTGTAAGATCATGCCTGTTCATCTTAGAACGACGCCTCTGAATCAACAAATAAAAAAAACCGTATTTAAACAGCTTCGTATTGACTTTTTCTTCTTTTTATTATATATTAGAGGGACCTTGATACACCCGAAAACTATAAAGTATTATATGGGGGTCAAAGTCCCTCATATCTTTCTATAAACCAGATGCTTTCGCATTCTTTTTTTATTATATTTATTTTCGCCTCCTAATGCGATCACAATCATCTTTTACAGAAAAATAAATTATCTCTTGCTATCTATTAGTCCCCCCTCCGAGGACTTTTTTATTTTTCAAAGAACTAATTATATAGCTAGCAAAAGATCTACCCTTGAATAGTTTTTTATTAGAAACAGATCTATTCAAGATATTATTATTGTACTAATTAAAATATAACAATGTCAACCCCTAATTATCCACACATTATTAACAATCACTTATTGATAATAATGTTCAGAATATTCTTCAAGCAATCTTGTGAATTACTAATAATAAAATAACCATCTGCCTGAGCATAGGCATAATTAAATAAAGAAGCAGAAAATGATTTTAAAGCAGTTATTTTAATCTGACGATAAGCTTGAGAAGAAAAATTATAATCTTTTTTAAATTCGGGCTCAATTTTGTTTAGAATTTGGCTAAACTGAGCCACAGAAACTTTATTTTTTAAAATTAAAGCAAAAGGAAATTCTACTTCTGAATTAGGAGATAACAGAATAAAAGCAATGTCTTTTTCAAAAAATGGCTGGATATCTGATTCAAAATCTAGTTGCACGCTATTTAAGTAATTATTAAATTGATTTATTGCTTTTTGTCCGTAAAAATTATTTTCTTCTAAAAAATGTCTAAAAGGGGAAATCTGTGGATAAAGAATATTCTTATTTATTACACTAAAAATAACTGTTTCCTCGGGAATTAAATCAGCAAAATCAACTTTTTTAGAAGATAAAACCCATGAATTAAAAATCAAAATAATAATAATAATTGATAAAAAAATACTCAAAAACAGCCATATTCTTGATGACTGTTTTTGATTCATCTTTTTTTTACGTAAATCAACCTTTAGATTGTCTGATATTTTGTTAAAATCATTATTATTTTGTTTTTTAATAAAAATTTTTACCATAAAGATTAATCAATACTTTCAACAAAGATTAAAGTATCTATAACAGCATACATACTGTCTTTTGAGGTTGTGATTATTAGTTTATTGTCGATTATTGCATAATCAACGCTTAAATCAGAAGTCGGGAAATTAATATAACGCACAGTAACTCCTTTATAAGTATTATCTTGAAATTCTTCGGTAGCTGATTTTAAAATTTCATTTTTGAAAATGAGCGGTCTAATATCGTTAACCATCGTTTCTTCCCAAGCATTAAGATTTTGAACTAAGTCATGACTTTGCTCTATACTTATAATTAATCCTACTCTATTTTCTTCCCCGTTATTATACAAAAATAAATTATAATTATCTCCATTAATTTTACTGCTAGTAATTATATTTTTGATATTTTCAGGAATATTTATTTTAGAAATCGAAACAAAAGAATCAAAATCAGCGTATTCTTTTTCCGTCTGTTTTATTAATTTTATCAAAATACTCTTAAATGTATCCTTTTCTTGTTTTGTTCTAAAAATAGATTCTAATCTGCTTAAAAATGATTCGTATTTTTCAATTGACAACTCAATAGTCTCTATTTCGTGTAAAGGAATTAATTGTTTAGGAACGATTGGCTCAATTGGCTTACAATCTTCATTAAGCTGACATTGATTTTCTCCTTCTCCTTCTATTTCAGTACATTGTTCGTTTTGACACTCAAAATGAGTAATAGCTATTGGAATTATCCGAATATAATTCCACCAATAAAAAAATATTCCGGTTCCTATTATTAGAAAAATAATTACTAATCCAGCAATTAATTTAGGAGCGTTCTTTGCTAATCTTGTTTTTATCTCTTCTACTTTTCTCCTTCTTTCTTTTATTATTCTTTGCCTTTCGGCTTCTTTCTGAGCTTTAATTCTTTCTT
>CAZBRM010000011.1:11444-14721 GCA_964494655.1 uncultured Candidatus Saccharibacteria bacterium
CTCTTCTTCAGCTTTTTCTTCGGCTTCTTTCTGAGCTTTAATTCTTTCTTTTTCAGCTCTTTCTTCAGCTTCTTTCTGATCTTTAAGTTTTGAACTTCTTATTGATTCAATTATTGGCAATCCATTTGGCGGAGAAATTTTTTTGCCACTCTTTTTTTCCTCTAAAGCAATTATATCATTCTGCATTGTCCTGATTAATGGATCAGATTCTGATTTAATTATTTTCTCTCTTTCTCTTAGTTTTTTAAATCCATTAATATCCATGGATAATATAAAAATATTTATTTATTATTTTTCAATGTTAAGCTAATTCGCCCATTACTAGCATCTTTAACTTTAACAGTTATGACTTGATCAAGTTTAAGTATATCTTCTACACGATTAACTCTTTGTTCAGATAATTCAGAAATATGTAATAATCCATCTTGTCCTGGAAGAATTTCAACAAAGGCTCCAAAATCAGTAATTTTAACAACTTTACCTTGAAAAGTTTCACCTGCTTTTACTTCGTGTGTAAGATTTTCAATCATTTCAAGCGCTTTCTGCGCCTTTTTAATATCATCTGCAATAATGTTTACGGAACCATCATCTTCAACATCAATATTAGCTCCAGTTTGATCAATAATCCCATTTATAACCTTACCTCCAGCTCCAATAACATTTCTTATTTTATCAGGATTAATTTTAATCGTCAAAACGGAAGGAGCAAAAGGAGAAAGCTCAGGACGTGGAGCCTTAATTGCTTTATTCATTTCTTCAAGAATAAATAAACGTCCTTGTCTCGCTTGCTTAAAGACCTCTTTAAGAACATTCAGAGGAATTCCTTCTATTTTAACATCCATTTGACATGCTGTCACTCCTTTTTCGGTGCCTGCTATTTTACAATCCATATCTCCATAATGATCTTCAGGTCCTTGAATATCAGTCAGAATTTTGTAATTATCCTCTGACTCAAGCATAAGTCCCATTGCAACTCCCGTCACATGTCTTTTTATAGGCACGCCAGCATCCATTAATGACAAGCTAGAACCACTTACAGAAGCCATTGAAGAAGAACCATTAGAAGAAAGAATCTCGGAAACAAGACGAATAGTATAAGGAAAATCTTCTTTGTTTGGAATTAAGGGTAAGAGAGCTTTTTCAGCCAAAGCGCCGTGCCCTATTTCTCTTCTACCGGGGCCTCCAAATCTTCCTGTTTCACCTGTACAAAAAGGAGGAAAATTATAATGATGCATAAAGTTCTTTGTCATTTCAGTTTCCATATCATCAATCATCTGACCTTCTCTGACAGATCCTAATGTAATCACAGAAAGAGCTTGAGTCCACCCTCTTTGAAATAGACCGGACCCATGAACACGAGACAGGGAACCAACATTACATTTAATAGCTCTAACTTGATCTAACTTTCTGTTGTCAGGCCTTTTTTCTTTACCCTTAGCTGTTTTTAAAATATTTTTATGAACAAGCTTATCAATTTCATCTTCAAAAATATCTCTTAACTGATTTTCTTTCTTTTCCAAATCTTCAGATAAATGAGTTATTAATTCTTTTTCTAAAAGAAAAAGATTTTTTGAATATTCAGCTTTTTCAGGTTGATAAACAGCTTCTTCTAATTTATCTTTTAAAAATTCTTTTGCTTTTTTAATTAATTCAGGATCTATTTCTTCAATTTCTAAAGTCAATTCATCAGGATTAATTTCTTTTATTATTTCTTTTTGAAAATCAACTATTTTTTTAATTTGAGGCTGAGAAAATTCCATAGCAGATAATAATATATCTTCTGGTACTTCTTTAGCGCCTCCTTCTAGCATATTAATCCTATTATCTTTACCAGCAACAATTAAATCAAAATCACTTTCTTCTCTTGCCTGATAAGTAGGATTCAAAACCCATTTCTGATTAGTTCCATCTTCTCCTATAAGGGAACGGCCTATTCGCATTGCACCTACAGGCCCATTCCAGGAAATTCCAGAAAGTCCTATAGATAAAGAAGCTCCTATTAAAGCCGGTATATCAGGATCATTCTCTTTGTCAAAAGAAAGAACAGTTAAAACAATCTGAATATCATTTCTGATTCTTTGATTAAAACAAGGACGAATAGTTCTATCAATCATCCTTCCGGTTAAAGTAGCTTCATCTGTCGTACGTCCCTCTCTTTTCATAAAACGTCCGCTTTTAATCTTGCCTGCGGCATAAAGTTTCTCTTCGTATTCAACAGATAAAGGCAAGTAATCAACTTCCCTAATATCCTTGTCAATTACGCAGGTAGCTAAAATGCTTGTTTCGCCGTAAGTGATAAAAACAGAACCATTGGCTTGTTGAGCAAACCTTCCAACTTCAACTTTTAACTCGCGTCCGGCAAAATCTGTCTTAAATTGTTTATAATTCATAATCTAATCTCTAACATTCTTTTTGCCGCATTGCGCAGATTTTCGTACAGGTTTTTACCCAGATAATTTGAACAAAAACCTAAACGAAAAACTTTTTTTCAATACTGATAAAAGAATGCAGATTTATTATTTTTTAATTAAATATTTATTTTTTTCTTTTTCTAAATCAATAAAATCATCAGCTATTTCCTCTAATTTAGCTGAAGCGCTTTGTTTAAAAGCTATTACTTCTATTTGAATACCCCTATTAAGCTTAAGATATTCAACTAATGGTATAAAATCGCCGTCGCCTGTGATCAGAACAATTGCGTCAACTAAACTGGAAAATTTAATCGCATCTACAGCCATCCCAACATCCCAATCG
Source organism: uncultured Candidatus Saccharibacteria bacterium (assembly GCA_964494655.1). Taxonomy (GTDB): domain Bacteria; phylum Patescibacteriota; class Minisyncoccia; order Portnoybacterales; family UBA2143; genus JAHJQT01. Next base: position 14,199 of record CAZBRM010000011.1, read on the forward strand.
CCTTTTTTCATACCGCCTGGAAAAATTTGCAAATCCTTCATCTTAACTTCAAACCCTGATTTAGATAAAGCGTCAAAAAATGATTTTTCTTCAGGAGTTTCAGTATGAATAACATAAGCAACTGCCCTAATGAGCTTTCTCGGGCCAACAGCTGTTTTTAGAACTTCTTTAAAATTCACTCTTGCTCCAAAAATATTCTTAGCTGAATGATACATATTCTGAACATCAACTAAGACGGCAACTCTTTGATCTTTATGTTTTATAATTGACATTACTTTTTAAGCCCTAATTTCTTAATGACTTTTTTATAGCGCTTTTCATCGTTATTTACTAAATAATCCAAAAGCTTTCTTCTTTTAGCAATCATCTTTAAAAGCCCTAAACGGGAATGATTATCTTTAGGGTGCTTTTTAAGATGCTTGGTTAATTCTTCAACTTGTTTAGTTAAAATAGCTACTTGAACATCTGAAGAACCAGTGTCTTTTTCATGCACTTTATATTCTTTAATTATCTTTGATTTTTT
>CAZBRM010000012.1:0-14442 GCA_964494655.1 uncultured Candidatus Saccharibacteria bacterium
GAAGAAATAGGATTATGGAAAGAAAAAAATCAAGGAGATTTTCTTTGATTTTGAATATAGAATATATATTATTTATAGTAAATTAGGCAAGAATATTTATGGATATTATTCCAAAAATCTTATCTCAGATTCAACCAAAAGATAAAGTTTTGGATGTTGGTGGTTGGGCCAAACCATTTAATAGGGCTAATTATGTGTTAGATTACATGCCCCATAAGACAAAAGGCATAGGTGGAAAATTTGGACCAAACAAAGAATACTTCACTAAAAAAACATGGATTGTATTTGATATTTGCGATCGCGAGCCGTTTCCGTTTAAAGATAAGGAATTTGATTTTGTTTTTTGTTCGCATACATTAGAGGATATTAGAGATCCAATTTGGGTTTGTTCTGAAATAAATAGGATAGGCAAAAAAGGATACATTGAAACGCCTTCGCGAATTGTTGAATCTCATAAAAACATAGGCGGTAAATGGAATTTAAATAAATATGTAACCGGTTATTCTCATCATGCTTGGTATGTGGAAGATTTTGATAATAAATTGTTATTTACTTTTAAAAATCCATTAATTCATAATATTAAAGAATTTCAAGTTAATAATTTAGATAGGCCAGAGATTATGTCATTTTTTTGGGAAGAAAGTTTTGAATACAAAGAGAACAGAATAAACTCTGAGTCATATAAAAGTATTTTTGCTGATTTAAAAAGATTTAAGTTGTCAACAGTACCAGATGAACAAAAAGATAAGGTTGAAAAAAGATTGGATTATCTTATTAAAAATTTACAGCAAGTTCAATTAAAGAAGCGGTTAATAAATAAACTTAAAAAGATAAAGCGATTTTTTTAAAGGTATGTTAAAATCAATAAACTTATCATTGTCGTCAACTTGTGGAGCAGATTGTATATTTTGTCCTTCCGATAGGGGTCAAAGAATTAAACAGAAAATAATGCCCTTTGAATATGTTGAGAGAATAATTAATGAACTTTCTTCAGAGGAATTCAAAAAACATCACAACGTTATAAAAATAAGCACAGGAGAAAATGGTGATGCTTTTTTAAATAAGGATTTAATTAAAATTTTAAGATTAATTAGATCTAGGCTATCTCGAATTAAAATAGGTTTTGCTACAAATTTTCAGAATTTTACTAAAGATAAAGTAGAAACAATACTTAATGAAAAACTTATAGATGAATTATCCTGCAATATAGATAGTTTTGATAAAGAAGTTTATTATGAGATAAAAAAAATTGATTTTTATAATACGATGAGTAATTTGATGTATTTTTTAATGGTCAGAAAAAGATTAAATTGTTATTTACCTTTAAATATTAATGTTGTCTCTTATAATGACTACATTAAAGCAATTTACTATAACTTTGGAATCAAGCCTGTTAAAATAAAAGAATGTATTAAAACAACGGAAACATTTTGTGATATAGAATTTATTCTAAAAAAAATAATTAATTCTACAGATAAGATTAATCGATTAGGTATTCGAGGTTGGGCAGAACGAAAACAACCAAAAAAAGTAAATTATAGAAAATATGTATGTAAGGAGATAAAAAGAATTAAAAATGAAGCGTTTATTGCTCCAGACGGAACATGGTATGCTTGTTGTTGGGATTCAAACAATGAATTGGTTTTAGGGAATGTGATGAAACAATCTATTAATGAAATCTTTTATAGCGAAAAAAGAAAGAGGTTTATTCAGATGTTGAAAAATAAAGAATTTGAAAAAATTAGTGGGCCTTGTAAAACAGTTAATTGTTGTCAACGATTAAAAAAAAGTGATTTAGAAACAATATGGCAAATCTTTTTGAATTTTATAACCAAAATAAAGAATATTTTAAATTAACAGAACAAGGTCATCTTCGAGGAGGTCTTTTTCCTATTCATAAAGAGATTTTAAATAAATGTAAAGAGAAAAAGGGTTTTTTGGTTGATTTAGGTTGTGGAACTGGATTGGATATATTAGCCATGACCGATAAAAATAATTTTTGTCTAGGTATAGATATTTCTCAATTAGCTATTAAAAAAGCATTAGCAAGAACGAAGAATAAGAAAAACATCGACTTTAAACAATCTAATCTAGAAAAATTACCTTTAGAAAATAATTCAGTTGATGTAATTACTTCGTTTTTTACTTTTGAACATTTGTTAAATTCCGAAAAAGTATTAGACGAAATAGACAGAGTTTTGAAATCAAAAAAAGAAGCGTTTATATTATGTCCAAATTATTCTAGCCCATTTAGAAATCCGCCCATTTTTGGAGGCATTAGAAAAATTAGAATTGTTAAAAAAATGATTTTGTCTCTATGGCGCGTATTTAATGTTTGGTTTTTTAAAAAGAAGGATTTTAGAGTAAAAATAATAGAGCCAGATTTAACCAAAATAGGCGAAGATTGGGATGCCGTTAATGAACCATCAGTATTTGAGTTTATAAACTACTTTAAGAGAAAGAATTATAAGATTGATTATCAAACATGGCTTTCGCCACCAAAAACAAAAATAGAGAAATTCTTTTCTTATTTCAAAAATTTTCCTATTATAAAATACTGGGGACCAGTTTGTTATATTTATGTCCAAAAAAGATAATATTTCGAATTAATATAAGAAATAGCTATAAAATTTAATTATGTATATCTTAAAAAAAATTAGGCATTTGGTTAAAATAATATTAACTGAGAAACAGAAAAATATCTTAAAAAAGATATTTCAATTAATTAATATTTTTATATATAGAAATGATCTAATTAAACTTTCTGTTATATGCGGAACAGATAAAGGGTGCCATCATAAATATGCTAAGCACTACCAAACTCACTTTAGTAAATTTAAAAATAAAAAAATAAAACTTTTAGAAATAGGAGTTGGTGGTTATGGAGATTGGAAAGAAGGTGGATTGTCTCTTAAAATGTGGAAAGCGTATTTTTCCAAAGCAATGATTTATTCTTTTGATATTTATGATAAAAGAGAATTAAGTGGGAAAAGAATAAAAATATTTCAAGGAAATCAATCTGATAAGAAATTCTTATCAAAATTATCTAATGAAATTGGTAAGTTGGATATTATTATTGATGATGGAAGTCATAAAAATAAAGATGTAATTGTCTCATTTAAAGAATTATTTCCATTATTAAAGCATGGTGGTATCTATGTCATAGAAGATACTCAGACATCGTATTATCCTGGTATGGGTGGTGATAGTAATAATTTTAATAACCAAAATACAACAATGGGATTTGTAAAAAATTTAACAGATTCTTTAAATCATTCTGAATTTTTTATTCCAAATTATCGGCCATCATATTGGGATAAAAATATTATTTCTATTCATTTTTACCATAATCTGATTTTTATTTATAAAGGATTGAATAATGAAGGCAGTAATATTATTAAAAAAGGCGATTCAAATCTTGATTGGGTAAAAGGTAATTAAATATTAGAGATCAATCTGTTATTTCTATGATAAAAAAAGATAGAAAATTAAATATTCTTATTTTAACTCATACCTATTCTAATATTGAAGCAGGTGGAGAGCCAAAGATTGTTTACGAAACTTCTAGAGCTCTGGCTAGGGCTGGTTTGAATGTTTATGTTGTTGCATCGCGAGTAAATATTAGTTCATCAGTTAAAGAAAAGAATTTAAAAATTTATCAAGCTCCTTTTTGTAGACAAATTTCTGTTTTTAATCAGGGCAATATGTTAAAAGTATTTTTCTTTTCTTTGTTTTTAATATTTTTAAAAAAAATAGATTTAATTCATTTGATGCCTGAACCAGGATCTTGTCCTTTTGTTCGTTTTAAAATCAAACCTTTGGTTTTTAGTTCAGATATGCCATGGGATTATGAAAATTCTAAATATGGTATGGATTTAAAACATGATCATTCTAAAAAAAGCGAAGAGAAAAATTTAATAAAGATTAGAACTTTTTGGCAAAAAGTTTTTGATAAATTAGTTAATTATTTTTATCTTATTTTCAAATTAAAAGAGCTTTATCCTAAAAATATAGATTTATATACCTGCACTTCAGCAAAATTAATTGAAAGATTAAAAAAACAAAATTATTTGTCAAAATTTGCTCTTGTTCAATGGGGAGTTAATCCTAGTATTTTTAATCCGAACATTAAACCAATTAAAAATAAAAAAGATAATTTTATTTTTCTATTTGTTGGGACGCTTTGTAAAAGAAAAGGAGTTGAATATTTAATTAAGGCGTTTGTAAAATTAAGTCAAAAGCATAAAAACATCGAACTTCTTTTAATTGGCAATGGCGCACCTTCTACAATAAAATATTTTAAAGAATTAGCAGGACAATCTAAAATTAATTTTATTGGTTCAGTTGCGCCGATTGATGTTCCTAAATATTTAGTTTATGCCGATGTTTTTATTTTGCCTTCTTTAGGGGAACCATTTGGCTTAGTTAATTTAGAAGCAATGGCTTGCGGAAAGCCTGTTATTAGCACTAATGCTGGTGGTGTGCCAGATTATTTTAAAGACAAAGAAATTGGTTTTTTAGTTAAACCAGCTGATGTTGATGATTTGGCTGATGCTATGGAAAAGTTTTTAAATAATCATGATTTAGTTGATAAAATGGGACAAAGAGCTAGAAAGTATGTTATTAGAAATTTTACTTGGGATATAACTGCTAAAAAAATGATAATTGCTTATCAAGAATTATTAAATGGTAAAAAATAAACAATCTAAAATATCTATTATTATTCTTACATGGAATGGTGTTCGGCATATTTCTAATTGTCTTGAGTCAATTCAGGAATCAACTTATTCAAATTATGAAATTATTGTAGTTGACAATGGTTCAAAAGATGGTACTCCAGAATTAATTAGAAATAATTTTCCAAATGTTAAATTAATATTAAATAAAAAAAATCTTGGTTTTACTGGAGGAAATAATATAGGGATTAAAAAAGCAATAGGCGATATTATTTTTCTCTTGAATGATGATACTAAAATACATCCTAATTTAATTGAGGTTTTAGTTCAAGAATTGGAAAGTTCATCGAAAATAGGTATTGTTGGGCCGAAGATATATTTTATGAATAAACCAAATAAAATTTGGTTTGCTGGCGGGAAAATAGATTGGTCAAAAAGCGATAGTTTTCATTTGGGTAAAGATTTAGCAGATAAGGAATTAATTAATGACTCAAAAAAAGAAGTTGATTTTATAACCGGATGTGCTTTAATGATTAAAAAGGACGTAATAGATAAAATTGGCTTATTGGATGATAATTTTTTTGCTTTTTATGAAGATGCTGATTGGTGTCAAAAAGCAAAAAAAGCTGGATATCAAGTAGTTTATATTCCATTTGGTGGTGTTTGGCATATTAAATCAGCTACAGCTAGTCGTGTTTTTTTAGATGATTTAAAATCTCAAATAAAAGGGAAAAATATAATTACAAAAATTAAAATTTATTTTAAAATGGTTAGTCGTTATATATTTAATGTCAATAGACAGAAATACAGGATTTATAGAAATAGATTTATTTTTTTTATGAGACATGCTAATTTTAAATATAAGATTACTTTTCTTATAAGATTTATCTTTATTTTTACTCCTAAATTTTTATGGTCAGTTACTGGGCAGATGTTTTTGTCGGTTTTTAAAATAACTAATAATTATATACATGAATTTATATAGTATTAAAAAACCACAATGAAAAAAAATATTATTTTAATTCTTGTTTGTTTGTTTTTACTCTCAATGGTTGTTCATTTTTTGCCAGTTTGGGGAAAAGGTTATTCTTTTAGCCCTATGGGTGGAGATTTGATTTTAGCTAGAAATTTCGCTTTGACTGGTCAATATAAAATAGAAAGCGAAAATAATATTGTTTTGTCTTCAGATAGAATTCAAGATGAAGGAATTCCTTGTGACTGGGGAAATAAATTAACCCCTCTTATTTATGGACAAATATTTAAAATCTTTGGTTTTCATAGGGATTTACCTCTGTATGTCTCTTTGATTTTATGGGCCTTAACAGGATCACTTCTTTTTTTACTTATTTTAAAATTATTTAATTTAAGATTAGCTGTGATTTTTGGCTTAATTGATATCTTTGTGCCTGTTCTTACACAGGGCTCTTTAATGTCTGGTTTTTATGAATGGGCTATGTTATTTTTTGTAATTGGTCTTTTATTCTATTTATATAAAAAAGAGACTGGAAAAACTAATTTAGTTTTAGCCAGTTTCTTTTTTGGGTTAGCTGCCTTAGCTAGAAACGCCTTTTTAATTTCTTTTATTCCTTTTGTTATTTATGATTTTTGGAAAAATAGATCATGGAAAAGAGTAATTATTTTTATTTTGCCTTTTATTTTGCTTTGGGGCATTTATTTAATTCCTGACTATTTAGAAGGAACACCAAATGCATATTTTTCTTCTGAAGATACTAGTTTTGGCATGTATGGTCATTTATTTCCCGATCCTTATACTTTCCATTTTGAAAAAGATGAATACATTCAAAGTGTCATAGGGACTTCTGATTATACTTTTTCAGAATTTTTATTGAAGTATGATTATTCAGTTAGTTTTAAGAATAAATTAATAATGTATTTTTCTTCAATTAAATTTTATCCCAAAGAGTTTTCTAAATTAATTGTTACAGGTGGTCCATTAATAATTTTATTCTTAATAGCTGGGTTAGTATGTTTATATAGAAAAAAAAGACTCCTCTTTAATTTGTTTATAATTTGGAGCGTTGTTTGGTATGTATTATTAGTTGTTTTGACAACAAATAATTGGGATCATTTTTTAGAGTTAAGGTTTCCAATAGTTCTTTTAATTTCCTTGGGTATTTATTGGTTAATTGATTTTATTTTAGAATTATCCATTAAAGAAACATTTAAATATATTATAATTTTAGTTTTATCTCTTTTTATTTTCTTACATTTTGTTCAGGCGAATAAATGGATGCTTCATGAGGAATATAATTGGGTAACAGAGGTTATTGAAGAATTATTTGAAACTATTGATAAAAAGCAATTAGATAAACAAAACGATATAATTGCCGTAAGTATTTGTCCTTCTGTTCCTCAGGCTTTAAATTATCATACTGATTTAAATATTATTTATTTTGATTTAAATACAGTAGAAAAATTATTGAATCAGAATAAGCTTTCTTGGGCCTTTGAACAATTTGGCGTGACTAAAATAATTGGCTTTAATTCTGATTTAAGTCAAAAAATAATAGAACAGACTGATGTAGAAAATATAATTAAATAGATTATTTATTAATTTTTCCTTTAATTACTAATGCATGGCCTTTTTTAGAGCGAGAAAATAGGAAGTCTTCTAAAAGCGCAATTTGTGCTATCAGTGGTATAATTATTTTGTAAAAAGTAAAAAGTTTATTTTCTGTAATGTTAAATATGTCAGTTTGTCGCTGATATTTTTTTTGTTTTTTTGAATAGAAAAACTTAGTAAGTTCTATAAAAATTTCAGTAAAAAGAAATGCTGTGTAACGGGCTTTAATAATTCTAATATTAATTTTAATTAAAAGTTTTTTTAAGTCATCCATATAATAACCATCTCTGAAATGTTTTTCATCGCCGCTTTCCTCTTCGTGCATCAATTTTTTTAATTTTGAATTTGTTCTTGTTCCTTCAAGAGACGGGACCCAGATTAGAATTTCTGCTCCTTTCTTTGCAACTCTTCTTATCTCTTTGATAGCCTTTTCGTCATCTTTGATATGTTCTAGAACATTAAAACTAATTATTTTATCAAAAGTATTATTTTTAAAAGGTAATTTTTCGGCTTTTGCTAAAGCATAGTTAGCTTTGGTTGTTGTTCGGGCGTAAAGCAGAGAAATTAAATCGGTATCTACGCCAATTAGTTTCTCTGAAAACTGATTTAAATAATCTAAAGAATGTCCTATTCCGCAGCCTATGTCTAAAATTAGATCATCGGAGCTTGCTTTGAGGTAGTTCTTTAAATATTTTTTATAAAGCCAAAAATGAATAGAGTGTTTGAATGGGTTGTCGGCGGGTATTTTTTCGGGGAATTTGCATTTTTCTAAATTTGTCTTTTTAAATAGAGCAATATCATTTATTATTTTATATTTTTTATGGCAGGTCGTACAGTTTAAAAATTTCTTTTTAAAAGAAAGTTCTTTTTGACAATCTGGACAACAAAGAATTTTTTGAAAGTTTTCTAGCATATTTTTTTACTAACTTTTGGAAGCTGAATAGGTCTGATTAACCAGCAGGCAAAACAAATTAATCCCATTAATACTGCCATCAATAGAATTAGAAAAGAAAAACTAATGGCTATTTCCTGGCTAATGGAAAAAGCTGAAAGAAGTAGAATTAAAGTAGCATCTCGGGTGCCTAGTCCTAAAATAGAAACCGGTAGAAGACTAATCAGCGCAGCAATAGTTATCGTAATAGAGATAAAAAGAAAAGAAACAGTATTAATACCGATACTTCGAGCCAGAAGAAAATTATGTAGATAATAAGCAAGCCAGGAAAAAAAAGTAGTTATGAAGATGAAAAGATAATTTTTGAATTTATAAATTTTTAATTCATTGATAAAATCTTGAAAATTTATTTTCCAAGATTTTTGATATTTAAATGGAATGATTAGATAAAATATTTTTTTAAGAAAAAATTGAATTAAGTTAGTTTTTAAAAAAATGATTAATAGAATTAAACTTAAGACTAAAATCAAGCTTAGTATTAAAATAAAGTTTTTAAAGAAAGAGAAAAAAAACAACAAACCAAAATAACCAAAAAATAGGAGAAAAATTAAATCAGCCAATCGATCCAATACAATACTGACGGCTGATTTACCCAAAGAGCAGTGGTCATTTTTTAGAAAAAATATTTTGCCAATTTCGCCTAATCGGCCAGGGGTAAGAATGCCAATATACATACCCGAACCGTACATCAGAAAAGATTCTTTAAAAGAATAATTGATTCCTTGCCTTTTTTTTAAGTAGTTCCAACGATAAGCCTTAATGACGAGCATTGGGACGAGAAAGGGAATAGCAAAAAAAAGATAAAAATAATTTATCTCATTTAAAATGGTTATCAGTTTGCTAAAATCTAATCGCATAACTATTAAAATAAAAATAATTATTCCGATTAAAAAAGAATATTTTTTTAAAAATTTCATTTTCTATCTGTAATAATTTTATTTAATAAAATAAAATTTAATTTAAGTTTTTTGTATTTTTTCTCCGATAATTATATAGTAGAAACCAATCAATTTTGGCAGGGGTGTTTTTTCTAGTATTTTCAATAAAGGTAAAAGTAATTTAGGAGTTCGATTTGGAGTAATCATGCCTCTGGTAAAACATTTAACGTTAAATCCATTAGCTTTAAAAATTTTTCGATAATATTTTTTATTAAATTTAAATACGTTTTTAATATTTTCTTCACCTGAAAAAAGATTAAACAAGGCCATTAAAGGATTCAATGGATTGGGTTCCACTAATACAACATATTTTTTAGAAACTCTTTTAATTTCTTGTAGAGCTTTAATATCGTTAGAGAGATTGTGAAGATAACATCCACCAAAAACGATTTCAAAAGATTCATTGACAAACGGGAGATTATAACCATCCGCAACTTTTAAAATAGAATCGTCAAGATATTTTTTAGCTTCATTAATCATTTTTTCTGCGTAATCAATGCCAAATTTTCTTTTTGATTTAAAATGAAAAAGAAAGCGACCATTGCCACATCCTACATCTAGTATTGAGTAATTATCAAAATCAGGAATAATTTTTTTGATTATATTAAGCTTATCTTTGATAAACGCCTTGACTATTTTATCATTAGGACCAGGTCTTTTTTTGGCATAATTGTCCCAAAATTTTTTATCTTCCATAAAATTATTGTTATTTAATAAATAGACTTTTAGCCATTTTTATTTGGCTTGAAAATTGCTGCCAATTTCTAATAGATATAATTCTTCTTAATAAATATCTAAATCTCAAATAAAATTTTTTATTAGCTAAAGAAATATATTTATCAACTGTTTTTTCTGGCAATTCCTTAGTGTCTAGAGATGGAGCACTGTTAGTTTCTTCTCCTGTAAGATATTTTTTCCAATAATCTTTTTCAATATAATTATTTTCTACTGCCCAATCAAAAAGTTCAGTATTAGGAATTAATATTGTTTTACTAAAAAGGGCAAAATCAGAATCAATTTTTAGAGCTAAATCTAAAGTTTGTTGAAGCATTTCTTCTTTTTCATAAGGAGAACCCATCATAAAATAACCAAACATTTCCATTCCAACTTGTTTACAAGCTTCTGCACATAATAAAGATTGTTCAACGGTAATTCCTTTTTGAACTATTTCTAATATTTTATTATTACCTGATTCAAAGCCAAATCTAATTCTATAGCATCCAGCTTGTTCCATTGATTTTAAAAGATCTTTATCAACTAAATCAACTCTAGTTCTGCATTCCCAGATAATTTTTAGATTATTTTCTATAATTAATTCGCATAATTCATAAACCCATTTTTTGTTTGAAGTTAGATTATCATCAAAGAACATAAATTCATTAATATTATATTGTTTTTGAATTAATTTAATTTCTTCAATAATATTTTTTGCAGAACGAACACGCCATTGTCTACCCATTCTATTATCGCGATCACAAAAACTACATTCAAAAGGGCATCCACGACTAGCAATTAAAGTTGCAAATCTTTTCTTTTTAGTAAAGATATCAAAGTATTTATTTATTAACAATAACTCTCTAGCTGGAAAAGGAATTAAATCAAGATTTTTAATTAATTCTCTTTTAGGATTTATAATAATTTCTGAATTTTTTTTAAAAGCAAGTCCTTTAATTTGTTCGAGTGGATTATTTTTTTCAAGTGCTTCAATTAATTCCTGAACAGTAACTTCTCCTTCACTAATAACTCCAAAATCAAATTCAGGACAATTGATAGAAAATTTAGGAAAAGTAGTTGCTTGTGGTCCTCCAACAATTATTTTAATTTGAGGATTAATAATTTTTATTTCTTTAGCTATATTTTTTGCCTGTCTATATGTCCATGTCATTACGTAAAAACCAACTATATCAGAATTAAAATCTTTTATTGTATTTTTGATTTTTTCAAAATAATTATCTTCAGTATCACAGTCAATAATTTTAACTTGATGATTTTTATTTTTTAAAGCAGAAGCAATATAACAAAGACCAAGAGGCGGGTAAACTCCTCTATTTTTTTCTACTTTCTTTTTATAATGACTAATTTCCACTTCCTGTAAAGAGGGATTAATAAGTAATATATTCATTTTATTTTCTTCTATAACTAATTTGGTCAGCCAAAAGACCAAAGAAAATAATTTGGAATCCAACAACAATTAAAATTGTTATAGTTGCATCGCCGAAAAACGTTTCGCCTCTAAATAAGATATTAATAATAGCAGTTAATCCTAAGATTAGACATATTAAACCAATTGTTAAAAAGAATCTTAATGGCTTAAAGTGAATATACATTCGCAGCATAGTGGGCAAAACATTGATCGGATATTTCAATCCTGCTTTAATAAACGATTCACCGCCCTTTCTTTCGTGAAAGACAGTTGGCACTTCCATTATTCGCATATGTTTGCCCCAAGAGTCAATAATCAGTTGTTGTGTTTCGTTGTAATCCCTGATAATGTTAAAAATCGCTAAATATCGTTTATGGAAAGCTATTAAACCAGTAGTCGCATCAGTTACTTTTAGACCGGTGATTTTAGAACATAGCCAAGCAAAAAATTTATTGCCAAACTTGCGATAAAACGGCATTTTATATTGAAGACCGCCAATTAAGCGAGTACCAAATACACAGTCAGCTTTATCGTCTAAAATTGGTCTAATAATTTTTTCAATGTCTTCAGGAGGATTTTGAAAATCAGCATCAATCTTCACTGCGATATCAGCTCCCATTTCATAAGCGGTTTGCATTCCAGTTCTAGTAGAAGCTCCTAATCCGCGATTATATGGATGAATGACAATTTTCTTAATGCCAGCTTCTCTAGATACTTGAGCGGTTTTATCTTCAGAGCCATCATCAACAACAATTACATCCAGAACAAAATCTTTTTCCTGGCTATTCTGGTATATTTTATTAATTTTTTTAATTACTCCAGCAATAGTTTTTTCTTCGTTATAAGCTGGGATAAAAACAATCACATAAGGTAAACGATATTCTTTCATATTTGTATATAGAAATAGTTAGCATAAAATTATATAAATTAATATTAATTTATATGCTAATTAACTTCTTTCAATGTTTTTTTATATTTAATATTATAAAATCTAATTGCTGTTTAGTCATATCTGGGAATATAGGCAGGGTGATGATAGAGTTAGAAAGTTTTTCAGTAATAGGCAAATCTCCTTTTTTATAACCATAGTTTTTTTGATAATAAGATTGAAGATGAACTGGCGGGTCAAAATGGACTGATGCTTCAATGCCTTTTTGTTTTAGCTTTTTGATTAAATTGTTGCGATTTCCATTTTTTAATTTAATTGTATACATTTGATAGACATGTTTAGTTTTTGGCATTTCTATCGGTAAGTCAATTTGTTCTATATTTTTGAGTTTTTGGTTGAAATAGGTAGCATGTTTTCTTCTTAAAGAATTCATTTTATTCAATTTTTTAAGTTGTTCAACGCCAATCGCGGCTAAAATATTACTCATTCTAAAATTATAACCAGGCATTATTGCAGATCTGTGCCATGGTTTTTCTTCTTTAAGTCGTTGGTTGGTCAGTTTTGGAATGCCATGACCTATTAAGGTTTTAATCTTTTGAATTAAATTTTTGTCATTGGTAGTTACCATACCGCCTTCGCCAGTGGTTATGTTCTTAGTTGGGAAAAAAGAAAAGCAACCAATACCAAATGAGCCAGTTTTTTTGCCTTTATATTCTGCGCCAACTGCTTCAGCTGAATCTTCAATAACCCAAAGTTTATGCTTTTTAGCTATTTTCATTATTTTATCCATCTGACAGCTTTGTCCGGCAAAATGAACAGGCATTATTGCTTGTGTTTCTTTTGTAATTCTCTTTTTAATATCAGATGGGTCAATATTACCGGTTTGATAATCAATTTCGGCAAAAATAGGTTTTGCTCCGGCTGTGACAATAGCATTGGCTGAAGCAACAAAAGTAAAACTTGGAAGAATTACTTCTCCAGTTATATTAAGAGCTTTAATTACAGCAAAAAGCGCAGAAGCGCATGAATTTAAGCTAATTGCATATTTGCTGCCAATATGCTTTGCGAATAATTCTTCAAATTCCTGGTTTTTTGGTCCATGAGTCAACCAGCCAGAATTAAGCGTTTTCTCAACTGCTTTTAATTCTTTTTTATCAAGATATGGTTTTGACAAAGGAATTTTCATTTTCATTTTTTAAATAAACCAGTAGATAAAATATAATCAATATATTCTTTAAGTCCTTGCTCTAATTGATATTTTGGATTATAGCCAAGAAGCTTTTTTGCTTTAGCTATATCTAATGAACCTCTAACAGGTCTGTTCATATCTGCTGGCGTAACTATTGTTTTAACTTTTCCAGGCAGAAGCTTATCTAATATCTTAGAAAATTTTTCAGCGCTTATGCCTTTGCCAGCAGTAATATTAAAAATTTCATTTTTAGCTTTTAAAGAAAGAGCGGCTAAAACAAAGCCATGGGCTGCATCTGTTATATAGGTAAAATCAACCTTATCTTTTCCTCCTCCATGCAATTGAAGAGGTTTGCCAGTTAAGGCATTTTCAACAAATATTTGCGTTATTCTGCGATTAGAATCAGTAGGGCCGTAAATAGCTGATGGCCTGATGATTGCATATTCCAGCCCGAACCTCTTAGCGTAAACTTTTGTTAATAATTCACAGGACAGTTTAGTTCCTCCATAAATGTCAATTGGTTCAGTTGGATGTTTTTCGTCAGCTGGATCATATTGAAAATGACCATAAACAAAACTGGATGAAGTATAAATAACTCTTTGAACAGAATCGACTGTCCTCATTGCTTCTAAAAGATTTATATGTCCGTTAAGGTTTATTTGAATAGCGTCTTCAAAATAGACATTGGAAGCTGTTGCCAGAGGTATGGCGATTAAATTAATAACAATGCTTGGCTTTACGCGCTTAATAATTTTAGTTAAATATTCTTTGTCTCTTATATCTCCCCTAATAATTTCTGCTTTATCTTTTAATTCTTCAAGACGTTTTTGCAAATAAAAAGGATAATGGCCTTCCTGTGGAGGGACATAGTTTGAAAAATTGTCGTAGATTATTACTTTATGTCCTTTTTCGTATAGTTCTTTTGATATGAAAAAACCGACAAAGCCAGCTCCTCCACAAATTAAAATTTTTTTACTCATAGTATTATCTCCCTCCTCCTTTTAAGATTATCTTTATTGTCCTTAGCATAATGCTTAGATCTAAAATAAATGAGCGATGCTTAATATAATA
>CAZBRM010000013.1:0-1586 GCA_964494655.1 uncultured Candidatus Saccharibacteria bacterium
AGTCTCCAAGATCGAACCTCCGAAACCGTCACAAGGCTCAAAAAGCCTTGCAAACTCTACGGTTCAAACTTGGAAATCTGGCGGAGAGGGTGGGATTCGAACCCACGGTGACATTGCTGCCACAGCAGTTTTCAAGACTGCCCGATTAAACCGCTTTCGTACCTCTCCATAATACTTATTACTTAAATTAAAATTTGGATAAATATTCTGCGGAGAGGGAGGGATTCGAACCCTCGGTACCCGAAAGCACAACACCTTAGCAGGGTGCCCCATTCAACCACTCTGGCACCTCTCCTTATTCTCACTTTACCATTCTGAAAAATCATAGTCAATAAAAAAACAGGCCAACTACGTTGAGTTGGCCCCATTTTCTTTTTTTATACCAAGAACTCTTTTATATAGTCTATAGCATTTTGTACTGTTATAATCTTTTCTGCGTCTTCATCTGGGATAGGAACATCGAATTCTTCTTCTATGGCCATAATTAATTCCGCTTGATCTAAAGAATCTGCGTCTAAATCATCTGCAAAGGAAGCTTCAGGAACCACATATCCTTCAGAAACATCCAATTGTTCGCAAATGATTCTTTTCATCTTTTCTTCAATTTCTGTAACTGTAATGCTTGTCATCATTCTTACCTCCCATTATTTAATTTTTAATAATGCGTTAATTGTAATGATATAATCTTTATTAGTCAATATTAGTCAATTATCCCTTTGTTAAAACCAATCCCCAAATTTGTTTGGGTTTAAGCATATTTAATGCCTTGGCGGCTTCTTTCAATGTGGCGCCAGTTGTGGAAATGTCGTCTACAAGGACAAAGATTTTGTTTTTGAAATTAAGTAAACCTGAGGACGTTCCTTGCGAAGTAAAAAACGTCCTCAAGTTTATGTTCTTTAGCTCAAAGACATTATGAATATTTTGTCTTCTTTGAAATGCTTTTTTAATTTTTGCTTGAGGCAAGATATGTTTGGTCCTAATCAAAAGATTATCTATAACAGGAATATTTAATTCTTGACTAACAACCTGCGCTAATAATTCTGCTTGATTAAAACCTCGCCAGCGAAGACGCTTAGAATGAAGAGGAATGGGAATAAGAATAAATTTTTTAAGATCATTTCTTTTAATATCTTCAAGTAGTTTCTTAATCATTAATTGCCCAAGCGATTTTGCTAAATCTTTTATAAAATCATATTTATATCTATAGATCGCCTGTTTAAGTAATTCATCCTTGTGATAACCAGCGACAATCGTCTTTTTTAAAATATCTGTTTTATCAAAATAATATTTTTTATTAATCTCTATCTTTCCGAAACAGGAAGAACAAATAAATTCACCTTCTTGTCCGCAGCCAAGGCAATGAATAGGAAATAACAAATTAATAATAGTTTTCCACATAATACAATTTTATTGCTTTTAAATTTATGATATAATTTAGAATAAGCAAAAGCAAGGTAAAAATAATTACTAAAAGTGTTTTTATTTAAAAAAAAACCAAAAAGTTATTTAGGAATTGATATTAGCGCTTCAGCGATAAAATTGGTTGAATTAGAAAAAAAAGAAGAAAGATACAATTTAAAAAATTA
>CAZBRM010000013.1:1686-12922 GCA_964494655.1 uncultured Candidatus Saccharibacteria bacterium
CGAGATAAAGAAAATAATTGATATATATCAAATTAAGTATAATAAGAAAATAGAAAAATGTATTTTAACTGGAGGCGGTTTTGGGTTAGTTGGATTTATTGATTATTTTAACAATGAATTACCTCTAGATATTTCCTTGGGTGATCCGTTTGCGAGAATAATTTATCCTTCTTCATTGAAACCAGTTATAAAGGAATTAGGGCCTTCATTATCAGTAGCCGTTGGACTTGCTATGAGAGAAGAATAATTTTAATTTTTTAATTTCATTTTATGGACATTAAGTTAATGCCAGGAAAATATCATAAGAGAGTTAAAAAACTAAGCTTTTTTGAGAATAGTTTTAGCGTTGATTCTAATCAATTACTGATGTTATCTTTGTTATTACTATCTCTGATTATTATTATTTGTTTTGGTCTGTGGGGATATAAAATATATTTGTCTCATGATATAGAAGAATCAATTATAGAAATAGAAGATTTGCAAAATCAAAGGGATCTTGAAATGGAAGCTAGTTTTGCGGATTTGAAAATAAAAATTGAAGATTTTAAGAAAATTTCAGATGTTCATGTTTATCCTTCCAAAATTTTTGAAATATTAGAAGAATTAACAATTCGGCAAATTAAATTTATTGGATTTGAAGCTAATTTATTAGAAGCAAGGATTACTCTTGAAACAGAATCAGTTGATTATAAAACCCTGGCAGAACAAATAGTTGTTTTTGAAGACGATTCTCGCATAAAAAAAGTTGATCTTTCTGGGGTAAAATTAAATGATTCTGGAAAAATTAATTCTAATTTAAAAATAAAAATAAATCCTGATTTTTTGTATTCTGAATAATTATGAATAAAAAAAATATTATCAGCTTAATAAGTTTTATTGTTAGCTTAGTTTTAATTTTTATTTTCATTTTTCCTTTATTTTCTTCTGCAAAAGTAATATATTCAAATTTAAGCCAGAAGCGTCAGGAAATAGAGAAATTAAAAGAGCTTTCAGATAAAATTGAGAAAATAAGGCAAAATTACGATAGTATATCTGAAGAAGTAGAGAAAATTCTTTTGACTTTGCCTAAAGAGAAAGATCTTCCTCAATTATTAGTTCAATTTGAGAAATTAGCAGTCAATAACGGCCTTTTATTAGAATCAATAGAATTTGGAGAAATCAGTAAAAAGGAAGAAAGTGATTTTATTAAAAATATTGAAGATTATGAAACATTGAATCAATCAAAAAAAATGCTTTCTGTATTTCCTAATTCATCTGTTTTGCTTAAGGTAACTGGATCTTATAGCGCTTTTAAAAATTATATTAGCGCTTTAGAAAAAAATATTCGTTCTATGGATATTTATTCAATTAAGTTTTCGAACGACAGTAAAGTGCAGAATCTGTTTAGTGATTTAGGAATTTTTGGATTTAATTTAGGTATAAATGTTTATTATAAATAAAGAAATATGAATTTTAAGAATTTTTTTGAAGATAATTTATCTTTTGCTAAAGAAAAAAAACAAAAAATCATGATAATTATTTTGATTATTGTACTTATTGCTATTGTTTTTGTTGTATATTTCGGCATTTCCAATTCTTCAAGATATAATAATCCTTCAGATTCTATTGTTAAAGAAGATAAATTATATTTAATTGACAAAGCTATAAATGAATTAAATTTTGATGTTAATTTTTTAGATTATCTGAAAGATTTTGAAATTTACGGAATACGGCCTTCTGGAGAAGCTGAAAAAGGAACAACCAATCCTTTTTTACAAAATTAAAATTATTTATAATTATTGTTCATTGTTATGGCTTCTAATAAAAAAGATATAAAAAAAGAAATAAAAATAATCAGAGAAGATATAAAAGAAATAAAGCTTCCATTTGTACATTTAGCAGAAAGAGAAATTTCTAATAAGGTTTTAAAAGAAATTCCCGAGGAAGCGGCTATCTTTTATAAATTCATTCCTATAGCAAGAAAAGGAGATATACTTGAAGTCGGAATAGTTAATCCAAATGATCTTAAAGCAAAAGAAGCATTGAGATTTATTACGCGCAGAAGCGGATTAGAAAGCAAATTATTTGTTATTTCAGAAGCAGATCTTAATAAGGTTTTAAAACAATATAGTACTCTTGGAGGAGAGGTTAAGAAAGCTCTTAAAGAATTAGATAAAGAACTGGAATTAGATAAAATAGTTAGCAATAAAAAAGAAAAAGTGAGAGATGCAGTTGGTAAAATTGTTGCTGAAGCTCCAATTACTAAAATAGTGGCTGTTATATTAAAGCATGCTGTTGAAGGCAAAGCATCTGATGTTCATATTGAAGCAGTAGAAGATAAAGTTAAAATTCGCTTTAGAGTCGATGGTATTCTTTATACAAGTCTTATTCTTCCAAAAGAAATTCAATCATCTGTTATTTCAAGAATTAAAATACTTTCTAATCTAAAAATTGATGAAACAAGAGTACCTCAGGATGGTCGTTTTCATACAATGGTTGACGGAAGCAAGATTGATTTTCGCGTTTCGACATTACCGACAGTTAATGGAGAAAAAGCTGTTTTAAGAGTTTTAGACCCAAATGTCGGTTTAAAAAGTTTTTCTGATTTAGGATTGTATGGTTATAATCTTAAAACATTAGAAAACGCGATCAAAAAACCT
Source organism: uncultured Candidatus Saccharibacteria bacterium (assembly GCA_964494655.1). Lineage (GTDB taxonomy): Bacteria > Patescibacteriota > Minisyncoccia > Portnoybacterales > UBA2143 > JAHJQT01. The sequence continues at coordinate 4,326 of CAZBRM010000013.1, forward strand.
TTTGGAATGATTTTATTAACAGGTCCGACTGGTTCTGGAAAAACAACAACACTTTATTCTATTTTAAATAAATTAAACCAAGAAGCAGTTAATATTATAAGTTTAGAAGATCCGATTGAGTATTATATTGAAGGAGTTAATCAGTCTCAAATCAGGCCAGAAATAGATTATAGTTTTGCTTCGGGATTAAGACATATTCTTAGACAAGATCCAGATATTATCATGGTTGGTGAAATAAGAGACGAAGAAACAGCTGGTTTAGCAATACATGCTTCTTTAACAGGACATATTCTTCTCTCCACCTTGCATACTAATGATGCGTCTGGAGTTGTTCCACGCTTGATAGATTTAAATATAAATGCTTTTCTTTTACCTAATGCTTTGAATTTGGCTATTGCTCAGCGATTAGTAAGACGTCTCTGTGACAAATGTAAAGAAGAAATAGAAGCTCCTCCTGAAATATCAGAAATAATAGAAAAAGAATTAGAAAAATTAAGTCCAGAGAGAAGGAAAGATTTTATATGGAAAAGACCATTTAAAATTTATAAAGGGAAAGGATGTAAGTTTTGTGGTAATAAAGGCGCAAAAGGTCGAATAGCAATTTACGAAATGTTAATAATGACTCCTCAATTGGAAAAAATAATAATAAGCAAAGAATTAAGCGATGCCAGCTTGGGGGGAGAATTGCAAAGACAAGGCATGATTACAATGAAGCAAGACGGGATTTATAAAATTTTGCAAGGTGTTGTTTCTTTTGAAGAGGTCATTAGAGTTGTTGAGGGGTAAAATGAAATATGATAAAAAATAAGGGATTTACCTTAATTGAGCTTCTTGTTGTTGTCGCTGTTCTCGGTCTTTTAGCGGCAATAGTTTTATTCAGCGTTAGCGGTATTAAGTCAAAAAGCCGTGATACGCGCAGGGTTGCTGATATGAAGTCAGTTCAGGAAGGACTAGCAATGTATCATAATGATAATCAGACCTATCCTATTTTTGATGGATATATTACTGGCAGCGATATAATGTCAGTAGCTTTGAAAAATAATGGAAGTATGAATGGAGTTCCAACTGACCCCGTTAATGATTTAATGGGAGGAGTAACTTACAAATATTATTATCAATCTACACAGGGCAATGATTATGTGATAGAATATTATTTAGAAACAAATTCAATTCAAGGACGTTCATTAGGTCTTAATTCAGTAGGGCCATAAATATAAATTATTATAGATGAAACAGATTATGAAAAAAATATTAATTATTGAAGATGATTCTTTTCTTAGTGAAATGTATTCAACTAAATTAATTCAAGAAGGATTTGAAACAGAAATTGCTATTAATGGAAAGCAAGGCATGGATAAGATTAAAAATATTAAGCCGGATTTAATTCTTTTAGATATTGTTTTACCTAAAATGGATGGGTTTGAAATATTGGAAAGCGTTAAAAAAGATTCAAAATTGAAAAATATTCCAATAGTGCTTTTAACAAATCTTGGACAAAAGAATGAAATTGAAAAAGGGTTATTATTGGGAGCTGATGAGTATATTATAAAAGCGCATTTTACGCCAACGGCTGTTGTAACTAAAATAAAAGAAATATTAAAATCAAAAAACAATGAATGATTATAAAAAAGAACTCGAACTTGTACTTGATAGAGCAATAGAAAATGATGCTACTGATATTCATTTTTCTTCCGGTAGCAAGCCATTTTATAGGATTAACGGTTCATTAACTCATCTAGATAAAAATATTGATTTAACTAGTGAAGATACTAGAAAATTTGCATTTAGCATTCTTTCTGAAGAAAACAAAGAAAAATTTTTAAAGCAGAAAGATATTGATTTATCTTTTACTTACAAAAATAAAGCGCGTTTTAGGGTTAATATATTTTATCAGATGGGGGAAATAAATATAAGTTTGCGATTGATTCCGACAAAGATTAGAACAATTGAAGAATTAAGTTTGCCGCAGATTTGTTATCAATTTGCCAAAGCTACTCAAGGGTTCTTTTTGATAGTTGGTCCTTCTGGTCATGGGAAATCTGCTGCTTTGGCGGCTATTATTGATGAAATCAACCATAGTCGCCATGATCATATTATTACTATTGAAGATCCTGTTGAATATGTTTTTGAGCAAGATAAATGTCTTATTGACCAAAGGGAAATTGGACAGGATGTTCAAAATTTTCATCGCGGCCTTCGTGAAGTATTTAGACAAGACCCTGATGTTATTATGATTGGCGAAATGCGCGATCCAGAAACAATCAGCAGCGCTGTTACAGCGGCTGAAACCGGCCATTTGGTCTTAGCTACTTTGCACACTAACACTGCTGCGCAAACAATAGACAGGATTATTGACGCTTTTCCTCCTCATCAACAGTCACAAATAAAGATGCAGTTGGCTGCGAATATTCTTGGCATTATTTCAAGGCGCCTCATTCCATCTATAGAAGGAAGCGTAATTAATGCTGTTGAAGTTATGATAGCCAATACGGCTGTTAGAAACTTAATTCGTGAAGGTAAAACACATCAAATAGATATGGTTATTGAAACAAGTTCAGATCAGGGAATGATTTCATTAAATCGGTCTTTGGTTAATTTAGTTGAACAAGGATTAATTTCTGAGGAAAATGCTGAATTAAATTCAAATAATATTTCGGAATTAAAAATGCTGCTTAAAAAATAATTAATTAATAAATATAAATATGAAATTTAATTATTTAGCTCGTACTAAAAATGGGGAAACTCAAACAGGAACCATAAAAGCTTCAAATCAAACGGCTGCTTTAAAAACTCTTCATGGTAATGATTTAATAGTGCTAAAATTAAAGTCCATTGAAAAGGCATTTTTTCTGACAAAAAGAATAAAATTTTTTGAGAGAATTAAGAGAAAAGAGATTTTTGTATTTTTTAGACAATTGGCTATTTTAGTTGAAGCAGACGTTCCTTTAGTGCAATCATTAAGAGCGCTTGGACAGCAAGTTGATAATCCAGCTTTTGAAGAAGTTATTTTTAATGTTGCCAATGATGTTGATGGAGGCGCGTCTCTTTCAAAGGCGATGTCTAAATATCCTAAAGTTTTTTCAAATTTTTGCGTAAATCTCATTAAAACAGGAGAAGTTTCTGGACGCCTTCAAGAATCATTGATTTATTTGGCTAATTATTTAGAAAAAGAATATTATCTTATTTCAAGAGTTAGAGGCGCAATGATTTATCCAGCTTTTATTTTTTCCGCATTTATTATTGTCGGTGTTTTGGTCTTAGTTATGGTTATACCGCAGTTAACCACGATTTTGCTTGAAAGCGGTCAAGACTTACCTTTGCCAACTAAAATAATTATTGCTGCAAGTAATTTTACAAAAAGTTTTGGTTGGATTGTTTTGCTTCTGTTTTTAATTGGCGGAGGATTTTTTTGGAAATATATGAAAACAAACAAAGGTAAATTTATCTGGGACAGATTTATATTAAAAATTCCTATTTTTGGAAAAATTCTGCAAAAAACATATTTAGCAAGATTGGCTGATACTTTATATGCCTTAACTAAAGGTGGTGTTCCTATTATGCAAAGTTTGACCATTTCAGGTAATGTTGTTAGAAATATTGTTTTTAAAAAGATCCTGATAAAAGCAAAAGATGGCGTGAAATCAGGTAAAAGTATTAGTTCTGAATTAGAAAAACACAAGCAATTTCCGCCATTATTCTGTCAGATGATTAGAACCGGAGAAAAAACAGGAAAATTAAATATGGTTTTAGAAAAATTGAGCAATTTTTATAATAAAGAGGTTGAAAACATTGTTAATAATTTAAGTCAATTAATAGAGCCGATTTTGATTGTCTTTCTTGGAGTGGGAGTGGCCATTCTGGTCTTTGCTGTATTTATGCCTATTTATAATTTGGCAGGAGCATTTTAAAGGTCGAGAATTAAATTAGAGATTTATATAATTTTTGCGAAAGGGGGTGAAAAAGATGTTAAAGTTTTTTAGTAGAAAAAGAGGTGAAAAAGGTTTTACCTTAATCGAACTTTTAGTTGTTATTGCTATTATTGGAATTTTGGCGACTATTGTTTTAGTTTCTTTAAATACGGCCAGAGAAAAAGCGCGAGATACGCGTCGAATTGGCGATTTAAGACAAGTAGCTTTAGCTAATGAAATGTATTATGATAATCAAAGTACTCCTTCATATCCAGCTACAGGTTGGGCGGCAATGGATACTGCTTTAGAGGCCGGCGGTTATATGACTTCTGTTCCAACAGATCCAGGAAACAATACTTATTATTATTGCACAACTGATGCGACAGCTGGTTATGTTTTAGCAGCTACCTTAGAAAATGGCAGTAATCCTGCTTTAGCTGATGATGTTGACGGAACTGTTCAGGGATGCAATTGCGCTGACCCGGTATATTGCATTCAACCATAATGATTTTTATAAAGACAGCTCTTGAAATTATGTTCTTTTTTAAGGATGTAATTTTAAGGGTTGTCTTTAATTATATATTATGTTTCTAATTTTTATTTTTATTCTTGGTTTAATAATCGGCAGTTTTCTTAATGTAGTTATTTGTCGATTAGAAACAAAAGAATCAATTTTTTTTGCTCGTTCCAAATGCCCTCAATGCGGGGCTGTTTTAAAATGGCATGATTTAATTCCCGTTATTAGCTTTTTAATTCAAAAAGGTAAGTGTCAATATTGCAAAAAAAAGATAAGTTGGCAATATCCAATAATAGAAATAGCAACAGGGTTATTGTTTGTTTCTGTCATTCTGAGTCAGCAGACGAAGAATCTTTATCTTTTAGATCCTTTGCTAACGCTCAAGATGACATTTTATTTCTTAATTATTTGTTTTTTAATAATTATTTTTGTTTATGATTTAAGGCATTATATAATTCCTGACAAAATAGTATATCCAGCGATTATAATCGCTTTATTATTTAATTTATTTAATTACAAATTACAAATTACAAATTACGAATTACTTAAAGTTTTACTGTCTGCTTTTATTCCGGCTGCTTTTTTTCTGAGCTTGATACTTATTTCCAAAGGCAAATGGATGGGTTTAGGTGATGTTAAATTAGCTTTTTTAATGGGGTTAATTCTTGGTTGGCCAGGCATCTTAATTGCTTTATTGCTGTCTTTCTTTTCCGGAGCGATTATTGGCCTATGCTTAATTTTATTTGGCAAAAAAGAACTTAAATCACAGATTCCATTTGGACCCTTTTTATCAGGTTTAACAATTTTAGTTATGCTTTTTGGCTCAAAATTATTCTATTGGTTTGAAGCTTTATTATATTTTTGATGTGGATAACTTTTTGCTTTTTTTATGATTTATTGATAGAATTAAATTAGTAAAAAATTAATAAAAAAGGAGAATTAAATTATGAACAAAAAAATATTTATATTTTTGTCTGTAGCAATTTTTATTGCAGCAATTATTATGGCCGGTGGTTATTATTTCTATAAAAATCCTATAGATAATAATCAACAAAGTAATAATATCTCAGATTCAAGTCAATCTAAAGAACAACAAAATAACAATCAACAAGAAAGCAATAATCAGCAAGAAAAAATATGTGAAGGAGAATCTTGCGAGGATATCTTAGGCGAAGTAATTGATGGCGTCATTAAGAAAATGGAGGAAAATTATATTGAAGTTGAAAGGGGGGATAATAATGAAATAGAAACAATAATATTAGATGATGAAACTTCTTATTTTGAATTAACTTTCGATAGTAATTTTGATCTTATTAGCGAGAAGGAAGTAGATAAGAAAGATATTAAGATGGAGTCTAATGTTTCGGTGAGTGTGCATTATACCTTAAGCAGTATAGATAAAAAAATTGCTTCCGGAATTAAAAGTATTGTTGTTAGTAAATAGTAAATTATTGATAAAATTATGGATAATAAAAATGAAAAGGAGGTAAAGAACTCTAAGGATTTGGATGCTTCATTAAAAAAAGTACTAGATGGAACTATTAAAAAAAAGCAGGGTAATTTAGTATGGGTTCAGGGAAAGAAAGATAAAACAGCCAAGAAATTTTTAATAGATAAAGACACAGAAATTACTGAAATGATTTTATCGTCTGCAATGAAATTAATTTCTGAAAAAAAAATTAAATTAAATAACATTATAATTGGTAATTCAATATCGTTGGTTTTCTCTGTTGATAATAAGGCAAAAGATAAAAAAGCTGTTACTATAAAACGCATCTTAGTCAAAACAAAATAATCTTTTATGCCTATTAAAGAAAATAACCAAATAAAATTTAGAGTAAATCTTCAGAATTATCCCCTGGAAGCTATTTATGGAGCAGCTTATGTTTTTCTTGATAAAGCATATTTATTTTTAGATAATAAGTCACCTGAAAAAATAGAAGTATTTTTAAAAGGAAAAAAGAAATTCAACAAGAAACAACTAGAAGAGCTTAAGGGTGAATTTTTGAACGAACTTTTAAATTATACTGTAAGAATTAATTTGTCTAAAAATAATAAAAAGATAAGAGAATATATTATCAGCCAGGCATTATTTTCAGCTCTTGGAGATGATCAAGCTAATAAGGAGGATGAAATAAAATATGAAGATGATCCTTTAGGTATTGCTATACCATGGGAAGATAAATATGGAAAAAAATCAGAAAAAACAATTTGAGAAAAAAGAAAGTGTGCTGATTAATTTTAATAAAAATTTATATAGCTCTAAAGCAATAAAATTAGCCATAAAAGAATATCAAAACTTGGCTAATTTTAGTTTGAGGCGAAAAGGAAATTACATAGAAATAGAATTAAAGGACATTAACAAAAAAGTTGGGCAAATAATCAAGGATGAATTTTGTAATTATGTTCTTTCCTTAATGAAATCTTAAATATGTTGGATTTAAAAAAAATTAAATACAATCAACTTGGTTTTTTTCGTTTTAAAAAATTTAAAAATAAATATCTTTTAACCAATGATGTTGGCGATTATTTGTTTCTAACAGAAAAAGAGTTTAAAAAATTTTTAACTAATAATCTAAAAAAAGACAAAGAGCCATATTTATCTTTAAAAAAGAAAAATTTTGTAAAAGATGAATTAAATTTAACAAAATTAATTGAAAAATTTCGTTCCAAGAACGATTTCCTATTTAACGGTCCTAGTTTGCATATTATTGTAGTTACTTTAAGATGTAATCATAGGTGCGTATATTGTCATGCCAGCGCGCAAAGTATGAATAGAAAAGATTTAGATATGGATAAAGAAATAGCTCGCCAAACAGTTGATAAAATTTTTAAGACAACTAGTCATTTTGTGGCAATTGAATTTCAAGGAGGTGAGCCATTAATAAATTGGCCAATAATCAAATTTATTACTGAATACGCTCAAAAAAAGAATAAAAAAGAAAAAAAAGATTTGCAAATTCGCTTGGTTTCCAATTTTGATTTAATGACCGAAGAAAAATTTAAATATTTTTTAGATAAAGAAATAAGTTTATGCGTTTCATTAGACGGACCGGAAAAATTACATAATAAGAATAGACCAATTAGAGGTTCGGCGGCTAAGTATAATAATTATAAAAATATAATTAAATGGGTCAGAAAATTTAATAAACTTTATCCTCAATTAAAGGAAAAAGGATATATTTATAGAATAGCTGGTCGAGTAACTATTAGCCGTTTTTCTTTATCTAAATCAAAAGAAATTGTTGATGAATATATTAAATTAGGTTTTGACAGTTTTTATTTACATCATCTTAATCCTTTTGGTTTTTCTGTTGAAAGCCAAAAAAAAATTGGATATACTGCTGAAGAATATATAGATTTTTATAAAAAAACACTTGATTATATTATCAAGTTAAATCTTAAAGGAAAAAGTTTTAAGGAGAGAATGGCTTTTACTTTTTTAACTAAGATTTTAACTGATTCTGATCCTAATCATCTTGATTATCGTTCACCTTGTGGAGCCGGTATCGGTCAATTGGCTTATAACTACAATGGCAATGTTTATACCTGCGATGAAGGAAGAATGTTAAGTATGATGAATGATGAAAGTTTTTGTTTAGGCAATGTTAAAAAGAACAGCTATGAAGAAATAGTAAGCAATCCAATTGTTAGAACTCTTTGCACAGCTTCTTGTCTAGAAGGAGTGTCTGGCTGCAGCGATTGTGTTTATAAGACATATTGCGGGGTTTGTCCAATTTATAACTATTTTGAGCAAGGAAACATTTTTGGTCAAATGCCTAATAATCAAAGATGCCAGATAAATAAAGCTATTTTGGACTTTTTGTTTGAAAAATTACAGGAACCGAATATAAAAGAAATTTTTAAAGATTGGCTTAAGAAATAATAATTTTTATCCACATTCAATCTATTCTTTATTTGCTTTATTTGTTATAATTAAAAAAGATAAAAATTTATTTTGTCCGTTTGTTATAGCTAATTAATAGTTTAATGATAAAAAAAATAAAAATACCTCAGATTAAAAAAGATATTAAAGCTTTTTTAACAAGCGAAGAGGGAAGAATTAATAAAAAAAGCGTTGCCAAAATAGCGTTGACTTTTGTCGCTTTAAGCGTTGCTTTAGCCGGAGCGATGAAGGCAGATCCAGCATCAGCGGCTTGCACTCACGCATC
>CAZBRM010000014.1:0-4101 GCA_964494655.1 uncultured Candidatus Saccharibacteria bacterium
GGATTTACTCGAGCTGGATAACGTTTGCAAACAGAATTAATTTCTTTTTCAGAAACGCCAAAGCGCTGTAAAGCCATTAAAAAATAATTCGAGCTTCTTCTTAAAATCTTCTTCCATTCAGGAAGAGGGCGAATTGAACGCTTTTTTTTAAATAAAACAGCGCCGTTTGGATTAAAAACTTCTGTTGAGGGCGAAAGAGAGGGGGGTTCTTCTTGAGGCTTGGAAATCAAAGAATCTTCGGAAAGATTTGTTTTCATTTTTCTTTTTGATTAAATCAAATTTAATTATAACATAGTGATTTTAAATAACAACATATGGATAACTTTTTTGTTACTCCCCATAGATTTTTTTTACGATAAAAGATACAATATAAGATATATCAAATACACTTTATTAGCATTTTAATGGGTGGAGTGGCATTTTTGTGTTTTGCGCAAGATAGTTTAGAAAAAAGTTATTATTATGTTGAATAAAATAAAAATATGAAAATAAAAAATAAAGAATTACATCGGATAACATCTACAGCTATTATTTATAAAAAGCAGAAGAAAGAAATTAAGTATTTAATTACTCAAAGAAGTTTAGAAAAAAAGGCATTTCCAGGTAAATGGACTGTGCCTGGTGGCGGATTGGAAACGGATGATTATATCAACACTAAAAAAACAACAAAAGATCTTTGGTATTTTGCCATAGAGAATTCTTTAAGAAGAGAAGTAAGAGAAGAAGTTAATTTAGAAGTGGGTAGAGTAAAATATTTATTAGATATTGCTTTTATTATTCCTGGCGGAACTCCAGCAATTATTTTAAGTTTTTATTGTCCGTATAAATCAGGAAAAATTAAATTAGATGAGGATAATACTAATTATGCTTGGGTAACTTATCAAGAGGCAAAAAAATATGATTTAATTGAAGGAATTTTGGAAGAAATTGAAATGGTTGAAAAAATACTTAAAGGCGGAAAAAATATAAATTATAAGCGTTAAAAAGATGATTAGCAATCCAGTAGATGAGATTAAAAGTAAATTGGATATAATTGATGTTCTGGGGGGGTATATTAAGTTGCAGAAAGCAGGACGTAATTATAAGGCGTCTTGTCCTTTTCATTCTGAAAAAACGCCTTCTTTTATGGTTTCTCCAGAAAGGCAGCTTTGGAAATGTTTTGGGTGCAATAAAGGCGGAAGTATTTTTGATTTTATTATGGAAATAGAAGGAGTTGAATTCGGCGACGCTTTAAAAATTTTAGCTCAGCGCGCAGGAATTGAATTAAAAAAGATTGATCCTAAAATAAAAACTGAAAGAACCAAATTATATGAAATTTGCAGTTTAGCTAATTCTTTCTTTATAAAACAATTTGAAGCAAGCAAAACGGGCAAAAGTATGCAAGAGTATCTTACAAGACGCGGATTAAAACAGAAAATAATTAAAGATTGGCAAATTGGCTATGCCCCTAATGGATGGCAATCATTATTAGATTTTTTAAATAGTAGAGGTTATTCTGACGAAGATGTCTTAAGATCTGGCTTAGCTGTTAAAAGCGAAAAAAACATAAACAAAAATAAATATTATGATAGATTTCGAGATAGGATTATTTTTCCTATTAAAGATATAAATGGAATTATTGTTGGCTTTACGGGCCGTGAAAATCCTAATAATCCGAATGAAAATATGGGTAAGTATATTAATACTCCCAATACTTTAATTTACGATAAAAGTCGTATTTTATACGGATTAGATAAGGCGAAAATGGATATAAAAAATAATGATTTATGCATTTTAGTAGAAGGCCAGACAGATGTGATTATGTCGCATCAAGCTGGATTTGCCAATACAATAGCAAGTTCTGGAACCGCTCTAACCGAAGAACAGTTAAAAATTATTAAACGCTATACGAAAAATTTAGCAACTGCATTTGATATGGATTCAGCTGGTGAAATGGCCACTAAAAAAGGAATTGATTTAGCCCTTCAATTAGGTTTTAATGCTAAAGTAATAAATTTGTCTAAAAATCAAGATCCTGCTGATTGCATTAAAAAAAGCGTTTCTTTGTGGTCTGAATTAGTTAATAATGCTGAATATTTAATTGAATTTTATCTAAACAGCGCTTTTTCAAGAAATGATTCAAATACATTAGAAGGGAAAAAAGAAATAAGCAAGGAAATTTTACCAATTATAAAAAAAATTACTAATAATGTTGAACAAGCTTATTGGATTCAAGAATCAGCTAATCGCTTAATGATTCAGGAAAACGCTTTAATTGAAGAATTAAAAAAAATTAAAGATACAAATTATTATCCAAATAATAGTTCTATAAATAATAATGTTATAAATAAAAAAGATTTTATTCAAATGCCTCCTCTTGAAGAATATACGCTTGGACTTGTATTGGCTTATCCTAAAATTTTTAAAAAATACCGAAATAAGTTGTATGATTTATTTACTGATCCTTATTTAAAAGAAATATTTGAAATTTTTAATAAAAATAAAATCAAAAAAAACGATTTAAAAACACTTAAGAATAATCTGCCTAATGACTTGTTTGAAAAAACTAATAATATTATTTTTAAAACAGAATCCCAAAGAAATTTAATTGAGGAATTCAATCCTAAAAAAGAAATTAAATTTTGTTTTGGCCAATTACAAAAAAGAAATATGCAAAAAGAATTAAATAGATTAAATTTAGCAATAAAGCAAGCAGAAATTAAAAAAGACGAAGTATTACTAAAAAAATTAACTGAAGATTTTAATAAATTAATTAGAGAAAATAATGTAATATAATCAATATGGCTACAAAAAAGAAAGAAGTAAAAAAGAGAAAAATAAATAGGCCTGTTAGAAAACCAAAAGCAAAACCAAGAAAAAAACCTGCAAATAAGCGTAAATATACTAAAAAAAGAGTTAAAAAAGTTTTAATTACTGATGAGAAAATTCAGGATTTAATAAACAGAGGAAGAGAGAGGGGATTTGTTACTGAATCAGAATTGCTTAAATTAGCTCCAAAAATTGAATTTGACATATCTGGATTGGAAAAAACATACGAGAAGCTAAAAGAAAATAACATAAAAGTAGTTGAATCAATAGAATTTTTAGAAGATTCTTCTCAAAGGAAAAAGAAACCAGTTAAAGATGACATATCTTTTCGTTTACAATCTTTTGATAATGTTCAAATGTATTTAAAAGAAATAGGAAGGGTGCCTTTGTTAACAGCGCACGAAGAAGTAAAGTTAGCTAAGCTTATTGAGTGTGGAGAGGAAGAAGCAAGGCAAAAATTAACACAGGCTAATTTAAGATTAGTTGTTAATATTGCTAAAAGATATGTTGGAAGAAGCCGTAATTTAAGTTTGCTTGATTTAATTCAAGAAGGAAATATCGGTCTTTTTAAAGCAGTTGAAAAATTTGATTATCATAGGGGGTATAAGTTTTCTACTTATGCTACTTGGTGGATTAGACAGGCAGTTACAAGGGCATTAGCTGATCAATCAAGAACTATTAGAATTCCCGTTCATATGGTTGAAACAATAAGCAAGTATACTCAAGTTAAACGCCTGCTTTTGCAAAATTTAGGACGAGAGCCTCTTCCCGAAGAAATTGCTTCTGAGATGGAAGAAAGTGTTGAAAAAATAAGGCATATTATAAAAATTTCGCAAGAAACCATTTCTTTAGAAACGCCTGTTGGCGGCAATGATGAAGAAAGCAATTTAGGGGAATTTGTAAAAGATGAAAAAACAATTTCTCCTAATCAAATGGCTGCAAGAAAATTACTTCAAAATAGATTAAAAGAAATTTTAGTTGATTTATCTCCAAGAGAGCAAAGGATTTTAGAAATGCGTTTCGGCTTGAAAGATGGGATTACTCATACATTAGAAGAAGTGGGCAAAGAATTCGGCGTAACAAGGGAAAGAATCAGGCAAATAGAAGCAAAATCTTTAGAAAAAATTAGGCAGCACAAAAAAATAAAGAGATTAAAAGGATATTAAAAAATGAAAAAAAATATCGTTATTCTATTAACTGAATTAGTAGCTGTTTTTTTAATGGTATTTAATATTTTACCAAGAGAAGCAAGCTTTTTTATTACTGGTTTGCTAATTTTTTATTTTATTTTCA
>CAZBRM010000014.1:4201-12137 GCA_964494655.1 uncultured Candidatus Saccharibacteria bacterium
CCAAGAGAAGCAAGCTTTTTTATTACTGGTTTGCTAATTTTTTATTTTATTTTCAGTCCATTAGAAGATTCCCTGTGGGTTTTTATTGCTTCTATTCCTTTGTTTGTGGCTTTGCCAATTACAGAAAATTTTGACACTGTAGCTAACTGGAGAATTTTATCAGCAGTTTTATTTCTGGTTTTATTTTTTAAACAGGGAATTCCAATAAATTTAGTAAAAAATAATCTTGGAAAATGGCGCTTAAAAGAAAATTTTAAGCACTATCAAGCTGAATATTTAACGGGAATATTTTTATTAATTGCAATTGCTTCATTATTTATTGCTGATAATATGTTTATTGGAATAAAAAAAATTCTTTTTTTAATAAATATTTTTCTTTTATATATTATTATTAGAAACTTAGCTCATAAAAATAAAAAGATAATACTTAAAGTAATGAATGCAATGAAAGTAGCTATCGGATTAGTTTTGGGAATTGGTTTTTTACAGCTAATTATGGTATTTTTTATGAATCTTCATAAGTTCTGGTATCTTTGGGACAAAAACGTAATTAATGTTTTTTATGGCATTGATTTAAGTAATCTTTTATCTTATAGCAATACCTGGTTTTCTTATTATTCTTATCAGCTTCCAACCTTACGTATGTTTTCTATTTTTCCTGATTCTCATTCTTTTGCTTTTTTTTGTATTTTAGCTATTCCTTTTTTCTTAACAGCTATATTTATACGCAAAAAAGGCGCTAAGAAAGAAGCGATATTTCTTTATCTAATGTTAAATAGCTGTTTATTAGCTATTATATTTTCAGGTTCAAGAGGAGCCTGGGTAAGCGCTTTTGGAGTTTTTTTAATATGCTTGTTCGCAATTATATTGCATTTTTCTCCAGCTATTCGTTTAAGACAAAAACAAATTCAACTTATTCTTGGTTGCTTTATAATTTTTTTCCTTTTATTTCCAATTGCTTCAGCAATTCTTTTTATGCCTCAATATATTGAATTAGGTAGAGATGCTCTTTCTAATGTTTCATTATTTGAAAGAACTAGGAGCATTATTAATTTTGCTGAAACATCAATAAAAAGCCGATTAGAAATCTGGCAAAGAACAGCTGATTCAATAATAATACAACCATTATTAGGAGTAGGTATAGGAAATTTTCCTTCAGTTCTTAATGAAGATCTTTCTTTTTCTAAAAGAGGATCCTCAGCTCACAATCTTTATCTTGATTTTGCCGCAGAAATAGGCATTTTTGCCTTATTTATATTATTAATTATTTTTTGGAAAATATTTAAGAGAGCCTGGTATTTTTTTCAGGGGAAAATAAAAGAAAATAATTTGTATTTAAATATATGGACCGGTTTTTTTGCAATTGCTTTCCTATGGATTTTAGGTTATAGTTTATTTGACGTTGTTCTTCTTAATGACAAGGTCCTTTTATTTTTTGTAACTAATGTAGCCGTATTATATTCTTATGCATCATAATAATCCATTAGTTTCAATAAATCTTATTACATATAATAGCCAAAAATATATTAATGATTGTTTAGGGTCTGTTTTTGGCCAAACATATACTAATTTAGAAATTTTGATTATTGATAATGCTTCAACAGACAAGACAATAGATTATCTTAAAAAATTTCCGAAGAGGCCAAATTTAAGAATTATTTTTAATAAAAAGAATATTGGATTTTCTGCAGGGCATAATCAAGGAATTAAAAACAGCAAAGGAAATTTTATTTTATGCCTCAATCATGATGTTGCTTTAAACAAGGATTTTGTTGAAAAAGCTATTGAAATAATTAAAAAAGATGATAAAATAGCAGCTGTTCAAGGTAAATTATTGAGATGGAATACAGGTAATCCAATTTCTAATGATTTTAATGATTATAATATTTCTAAAATAATAGATACATCAGGATTAACTATCTTTAAAAATAGGCGTATTATCAATAAGGGACAGGGGCAGATTGATGAAAAGCAATTTGGAAAAATTGAAGAAATTTTTGGAGCAGATGGAGCTGCTCCCATTTATCGGCGCAAGGCATTAGAAGATATTAAAATTAATAATGAATATTTTGACGAAGATTTTTTCTGCTACAAAGAAGATGTTGATTTAGCTTGGAGGTTGCGTCTTTATGGGTGGAAAGCTGTATACCAGCCAAATTCAATCGCTTTACATGATAGAACATCGGGAGAAAACGCAACATTAAATTATACAGGTATAATTAAAGAAAGATTGAAAATAAATAAATTTTCAAAATACCTAGCTTTTAAAAATCAGCGCTTGATGCAAATTAAAAATGAACAAATTTGGCTTCTAATTAATCATTTGCCTTGGTTTTTGCCAAAAGAAGTTATTTCATGGATTTATGTTTTAGTTTTTGAAAGATATACGTGGAAAGCTATTAAAGATTTATTCAAACAAATGCCAGATGCTTTTCGCAAAAGAAAAATCATTATGTCAAAAAAAAGGATGAGCGCTTGTGAAATGAAAAAATGGTTTAATTAATACTCGTTTCAATTATTAAATGTCAAAAATTAAAGTTAAAATTTTTATATTCTTCTTCCTATTAATTGTAATCGGCTTATTTTCTTTTTTATTTTTTAAAACAAGCTTTACTATTAGCCAAGTCATTAATCAAGAAAATAATGGAGAAATTTTGCCTTTTCATGACGATTTACCTGATTTACCCAAAGATGATCCAGACAGAATAAATATCTTGCTTTTAGGCAGTAGGGGAATTGATGAACCAGGAGATGGAAAATTACTTTCTGATTCAATTATTTTAATTAGTATAAAAAAAAGCACTGAACAAGTTGCTTTAATTTCATTTCCAAGAGATTTTTACATCCAGCTTTGGTGTTCAGATGAAAAGAAAAAAATAAATTTTGCTTATGCTTATGGGGGATTAAGTTGCGCCAAAAAAACAGTTTCTTATTTAAGCGGTCTTTATATTAATTATGCAGTCAGTATTAATTTTCAAGGATTAGTAAAATTAATTAATGATTTAGGCGGCATTGATATTTATCTAGACGAACCTTTTGAAGAAAGTTTTCAATGGGCTAAAGAAGGATGGGAAGAAGACGAGCATTGGTTTATTAAAGAAATTGAAGGAGAAGAAAAATGGGTTTTTTATTTGCCTGAAGGTAAAAATCATCTAGACGGCAAAACAGTTCTTTATTATGTTCGTTCACGCTATTCAACTAATGATTTTGACAGAATGCGCCGTCAACAGGATGTATTAATGTCTATTAAAGAAAAAGGTCTTTCTTTAAATGTTTTACTTAACCCTATAAAGATATATAATCTTTTAGATACATTAGGGAAAAATATTAAAACAGATATGGGATTAGATGATACAAAAAAGATAATTGATTTATCTTCAGATTTAAATATAGAGAATATAAAGACGGAAGTTTTTGATATTTCTCCAAATGGTTTGCTTTATCATACATTTATTAATGAAGAATATGTTCTTTTGCCTATTGGAGATAATTTTGATAAGATTCAAGAAGTATGCAAGAATATATTTGATATATAATAAAATTAAAATGCTGACAATTATTATCACTCATCACAAAACGCCTGTTTTATTAAAGCTTTGCTTGAAATCAATCTTAGAAAATATTGAAAATATTGAATATGAGATAATTATTGTTGATAGCCAAGCAGAATCAACTGTAAAAAATTTAATTGAAGAAGAAATATTTAAAAAAGAAAAAGATAAAATAAAATTAATTTCTTTTTCAAAAAATGTCGGTTATGCTAAACTTGTCAATAAAGGAATTAAATTAGCAAACGGAGATAATATTTTAATTCTTAACGCTGATATTCTTGTTTTAAAAGGAAGTGTTCGAGAAATGATTGATTTTATGAAAGATAATCCGCAAATAGGTATTATTGGCCCTCAATTATTAACATTTAGTAATCAAGTTCAAAATTCATATTTTAAATTTCCAACTCTTGGAGCAATTTTAGCAAGAAGAACTTTTTTGGGAAAATTAAAATGGGGCAAGAAAAAGTTAAACAAATTTTTAATGCAAGAAGAAAATTTTCATTCTAAAAAAGTTGATTGGGTTCAAGGTTCAGCTATGTTTGTTCGCAAAAAAGCAATTGATAAAGTTGGCTTAATGGATGAAAGGTATTTTATGTATTTGGAAGATACTGATTGGTGTCGTCGCTTTTGGCAAAATAATTATGAAGTAATTTATCTACCATCAGCTAAAATGTCTCATTATTACTATAGGGTAAGCAAAAAATGGAATAGTTTTTTAGATGTATTGTTTAATAAATATGCGCGAATTCATTTAATTAGCGCTTTTAAATATTTTTGGAAATGGAGAAAATTAAAGAATTCTTAAATATATGAAGAAATATATTTCTATACCAATTTGGATTATTTTATTAGTTTGTATTTTTAGCTTGGGCTTTTTTACTGGAAACCTCAGTAAATCATCTGTTGAAAAAATTGAAGGATTATCTAATAAAGAATCTTATTTTCCTTCTTTTGTTGATTTTAGCTTATTTTGGGATGCCTGGAATATTATTGAAAAAAAATATGTTAATAGATTTGAATTAAATAGACAAAAAATGGTTTATGGCGCTATAGTCGGTATGCTTGATTCATTAGGAGATCCTTATTCTGTTTTTATGGAGCCTGAAGACAGCGAAAAATTTATTGATGATATGAGCGGGAGTTTTGATGGTATTGGCGCAGAAGTCGGTATCCGCAAAGAAATTTTAACTATTATTTCTCCACTAGAAGGGAATCCTGCACAAAAAGCCGGACTTAAGCCAGGAGATAAAATTCTTAAAATAGATGATACTTTAACGGGAGATTTAACTTTGGATGAAGCAGTTAGTTTAATTAGAGGAGAAAAGGGAATTGGAGTAACATTATTAATTTTCAGAGAAGAATGGGAAGAAGCCAAGGAAATAAAAATAATTAGAGATGAAATAAAAATTCCTATAATCAAATGGGAAATTAAAGATAATAATATTGCATATATACAATTTTACCATTTTACTGAAAATTCAGCTTCTGAATTTAGAAAAACAATTAATGAAATACTTGAACTTCAGCCAAATGGAATTGTCTTAGATCTTCGCAATAATCCAGGCGGTTATTTAGAAACAGCAGTTGATATAGCAAGTTGGTTTTTACCTAAAGGAGAAATAGTTATTATTGAAGATTTTGGGAATGGCAAAAGAAATGAATTTATAAGTAAAGGATATAAAGTATTGGAAGATATGCCAACTATTGTTTTAATTAATGAAGGATCTGCTTCTGCCTCAGAAATTTTAGCAGGCGCCTTAAGAGATATCAGGGGAATAAAGCTCGTTGGTAAAAAGAGCTTTGGCAAGGGTTCTATTCAGCAATTAGAGAAGCTTAAAGGAGGTTCTAGTGTCAAGATAACTGTTGCTAAATGGCTGACACCTTCTGGCATAAGCATAAGTGAACAAGGCATAGATCCCGATGAAGAGGTTGAAATAACCCTAGAAGATATTGACGAAATGCGCGACCCACAATTAAATAAGGCCTTAGAAATGCTAAATGAATAAAAAAATTATTCTTAAAATTTATGGTAGGGTACAAATGGTAATGTATCGCGACTCTGCCAAAAGAAAAGCAAAAAAATTAAGTTTGACTGGTTGGGTTATGAATAAGTCAGATGGTACCGTAGAATTAATTGTTGAAGGACAAGAAGAAAACTTGAAACAATTTATTGATTGGTGTTATAATGGACCTATGTTAGCAAAAGTTGATAAAATAGATATTAGCTGGCAAAAAGCGACTGGTCAGTTTAAAGAATTTAATATAAAATATAAATAAATAAATCATTATGAAAGTAATATTGTTGCAAGATATAGATAAATTAGGCAAAAAAGGTGATCTGAAGGAAGTAGCTGATGGCTACGCCCGTAATTTATTGTTTCCCAAAAAAATGGCTGTTTTAGCCAATAAATCAGAAATATTAAAATTAAAAAAACAGAAAGAAATTGACAAAGAAAAAGCTGAAGAAGAATTAATCCATTTCCAGGAAATAGCAAGTCAAATAGATGGATTTGAATTAGAAATTCCAGCAAAAATAGGAGAAGACAACAAGCTTTTCGGAGCGATTACAGTATTAAAGATAAGCGAAGAATTGAAAAAAAATAATTTTGAAATTGAAAAAGACCAGATTAAGCTAGAAGAACCTATTAAAGAAACAGGGGAGTACGAAATACCAATTGAGTTACCTCATAATCTTGAAGCTAAAATAAAACTTATTATTATAGAAGAAAAATAAAGAAAATAAAAAAGGCGCTGTTGGCGCCTTTTTAAATTTTTGTACTTTTTTTATTTTGATTCCACATTAACTACTTTAACAATTCTTTTATTTCCGTCAAATTTCTTTATTTTTTTTGTGGCAAATTTAACTACACCCTTGGCAATAGAAAAAAGAGTATCATCGTTTCCTTTACGAACATTATTTCCAGCAATAAATCTGCTTCCTCTTTGACGCACAATAATACTTCCAGGTTTAGCTTCTTGTCCACCAGATAGTTTAATTCCTAAATATTTTGGTTTAGAGTCACGACCTAAACTAGTTGAACCTGCTGATTTTGTTTTTGACATAATTATATGTTATATAATTTAAAAGAATTCGTCAAGAATAATGAATCTGATATTATTTTAACTATTAGTATTGTTTTGATTTCTTTAATAGTTTTTGGGACTGGCTTATTGATTAATTTATCAAAAGAAAAAGAATTAATTATTATTCAAAATCCTTCTGCTAAATCTGTCTCTACTGAAGCTGTTGCAGGTAAGCAGGGGATGTTTGTTGGCAGTTTAAATAGTAATAAATATCATTGGCCTGATTGTTCATTTGCTAAAAGAATATCTGAAGAAAATAAGATTTGGTTTTCTTCAGAACAGGAAGCTCAAGATGCAGGTTATGTTAAATGTAGCAGTTTTGAAAAATATATTCCTGAAAATAATTAATTTTTTTTAACCGAAATAACTTTAAATTCTTTTCCTAATGTCTTTATTTTATTTATCTCTTCTTTAATATTATAAGGTAAAGAATCAATCACTTTTTTAAATTTAGCTTTATCAACAGTTAAAATTTCATTCCATTTTCCTAATGGTTCAAGGATTGACTTCAATTTTTCTGCGTCATAATTAAATCTTTGCTGGGAAAGGCGAGTAATATATCCTTCGTCGCCAAAAATCCTGTCTATTTCATTTTTATCGCAATATAGATTAATTTCTTCTTTTAATTTATTTATCCGTTTATTATCCTCTCCTTGCTTTGCTTTAATTTCAAAATATTCTTTGATAATCTCTTTAATTTGTTCATTATTCGCTGTTTTTTGCTCTTTAATATATTTATGCTTGTAAAGCGGGCAATATGGTTGGTACTGGCACCAATCGCAAAGAGGATTTATTTTTGGTTCAAAACTGCTTTTCTTTATTTCAGAAATTAATTCTAAAATCTTATTTTCTGTTTCTTTAATGTGTTTATTAGTTCTAATTGCAGAAAGTTTTTCTCCATGTTTCAGATAATATAATGAAAGCTTAACTAGTTTATTTTGTTCTTTTATTTGCGGCCAACGGCTGACTATGCCTAGATAATAAACAGAAAGCTGAAAATTATTATCAACATCTGCTTGCGAAGGCATTTTTTTTGTTGTCTTATAATCAATTACTTCAAATGTTCCGTCTTCTAATTTATCAATTCTATCAATCCTACCTGTAATTTGATGCAACTCCTTGCCAATAAAAGCGCTAAAAAGCGTTTCTAAATTAACGATATTAAATTCATGCGTTTGATTTTGAAGATAATATCTTTTTAAAATATCAATTCCCTGATGAAAGGCAAATGCTTCTTCCTGTTTGTCTTTATAAATATCACTATTCCATTTTTCAGTAAAATATCTTAAAAGCTCGTCTTC
>CAZBRM010000015.1:0-3812 GCA_964494655.1 uncultured Candidatus Saccharibacteria bacterium
GCAATTATGTTGTAATTGTTTTCAAATAAAGATTTTAGCGCTGGAACAGCAAATTGACTCGTGCCAATAAAAATGATTTTTTGTTTTTTCATATTTATCCGAGTTTATCCGAGGTCTGGCCTCAAAAGTAGCAACCTTTTATGAAATAAAGGTTACTGCTTTTGAGGCCAGACCTCTCAGTAACTCTTAGTAATCTACAATTAAAATGCCGTTTAAGTGGTCTATTTCGTGCTGGATTATTCTGGCCAAGATTCCTTTTACTTTTATTTTTACAGGGCGATCTTCAGTATTAAGCGCTTCAACAACGATTTTATAAGAACGCTCAACATAAACAGAAATTCCGGGTAAGCTCATACAGTTTTCTTCCATGATTATTTTCTTGCCAAAGAAATTTTTTATTTGAGGATTAATTAAGGCTATGTATCCTTTTTTATAATCAAATCTAATAACAATGATCTGTAAAGAATGTCCTATTTGCGGAGCTGCTAATCCGACAATCATATTATTTGATTTCATAACGTCAGCCATATCCAAAATAACCTCTTTGATTTTAGAATTAATATATTTTACTTTTTTGGCTTTTTGCCTAAGAATAGGATTATCAGCTCCTGTTTGTATTTTTTTAATAGGCATAAAAAATTAAATTTTCAATTTTCAATTTTTAATTTTAAATCAATGTTATAATTTTAAATTCTTAAAGCAAATTAAAATTTAATCATTTAGATTTCAATTAAAATTTATAATTTAAAACTTAAAATTTCATTTCACAATTTTCCATTTTATGTCTTTTTCATCTCCGGCAAATTCTTTCCATTCATCATCTTCAGTAATAACATACCATTTTTTTTTGCTTCTTGACCAGACCATTGGATCATTGCGAAAAAACGGCTTTTTAACTATTTCTTTTGGTTTAAGTCGGTCTAATTCCAACCATTTTTTAAATACTGTTTCAATTGCATAATCAAGATTTCTTGATTTAGCCCATTTAGACACTTTAGTGATAGCTTTTTTAGCCTCGTGCAAAGAACCAGCTAATTCCAAAAGCTGTTTAGCCGGACGAACATATCTGGAGTAAACAATCTTCTTTTTCTTAGCGTCTTTTTTTATTTTATCCAAACTTATGTCTTTGGTGTAAAAATAATGATTAACGATCTTTTGGATATCTGTTTCTTTTACTTGTTTTTTTTTATTCATTATATGTTTCCTTTATAAACATATCTTAATCCAGATTTTAACCCGATTTGCTCTATTTTTTCAATAGTTTCAACAGGAGTCGGCGATAATTTTTTAAACTTCCATGAGATTTCAGGAAAAAATCTTGAAATATGCCAAGGCGTTTTTATTCCAAGCTCGTTCTTTATAAACATTGCAATTTTTTTCAGCATTTTTTGATTATCAGTTAGACCAGGAATAATCAAAGTGGTTATTTCTATCCAGATATTTTTTCTTTTCATTTCTTTGAGATTTTCCAGAACGGGCTTTAATTGTCCTCCGCAGTATTTTTTATAAAAAATATTATCAAATGATTTTAAATCAACATTAACCGCATCAAGAAAAGGGGTTATTAATTTTAACGTTTGCTGGCTCATTAAGCCATTTGTTACCCAGATATTTTTAAGTTTGTTTTCTTTTGCAAGCTTCATTGTTTCCAAAGCAAATTCAGCAAAAACAGTTGGTTCAGTATATGTGTATGATATGCTTGGACAATTAGAATCAATAGCTTGTTTTACAATCTGTTTAGATGATATTTTTTGGCCTGGAATTATTTTATTTAGTTTTGGAACTTGGGATATTTGCCAATTTTGGCAGTTGGCGCATTTTAAATTGCATCCAGCAGAAGCTATTGAATAAGTCATCGTTCGGGGCATAAATCCATAAAGAGGTTTTTTCTCAATGGGATCAATATTTTTGGCAATAATTTTTCCGTAATTCAATGAATAAAGCGTTCCTCTTATATTTTCCTTAACTCCGCATAAACCGCGTTTATTTGGGTTTATCAGGCAAAAGCGAAAACATATTTGGCATTGGATTTTCTGGTTGCCAAGTTTTTTATAAACTAAAGCCTGTTTCATCGCTTTTCATTATACTCTCATTTTGATACAATTAGAAGTATTATGATAACAAAACAGCATCGTATTTTTTTGGCGATAAATCTTCCCGATAAGATTAAAAAAAGATTGTCAGAATTTAAAAAAGAATGGTTTGATCTGCCAATTAGATTAACAAAAACAGAAAATTTGCATATTACATTAATTTTTATCGGCTATGTTGATACAGAAGAAGTTATTGATGTGTGTAAATTAACAAAAGAAGCAATTTCTAAAGAGAGTATTTTTGAAATTAAATTAAACAAAATTTGCTTTGGCCCGCTAAACAAAAAACCAAGAATGATCTGGGCAGTAGGAGATATTAATAACGATTTAAGCCGTTTGAAAAATAATTTGGAAGGAAATTTGTTTAATTCAAATAAAAATATAACAGGTTATAATAGATCATTTCGTCCGCATATAATTTTAGCTAAAATCAAACAAAAAGAATGGTTAAAATTATTAAATAAGCCAAACATAAAAAAAGATATTTCTTTAAGTTTTTTAGTAGATTCGGTAAAAATAATGGAAAGTTATTTATCAAGAAAAGGTCCAGAATATACTGTTTTAGAATCAATTCCATTAAAATAAATAACGATGAAAATGCTAGGAGTTAAAATAGATAAATTATCTTTAAATGAAGTTCTTAATAAAGTAAAGGGATTTTTAGAAGATGGTAAATCTCATTACATAGTGACACCTAATCCGGAGTTTTTAGTTAAAGCGCAAAAAGATGAAGAATTTTTTAAAATTCTTAATAAAGCTGATTTGAGCGTTCCAGATGGAATTGGATTAGTTTTTGCTTCATTATTATTAGGCGAGAAAATTAAAGAACGAGTAACTGGCGTTGATTTAATGGAAGCAATTTGTAAAAAAGCGGCTAAAAAAAAATGGCCGGTTTTTTTATTTGGTGCTGGACCAGGCGTTGCTGAAAGGGCGAGGGAGAATTTGAGAGGGAGGTATAAAAAATTGAAAGTTTTTATAATTAATCAATCTGAAAACAAAAATTCACATCCAGATTTTTTTGAGCGCTTTACCCTAAAGGGCTCCGATGCGTCTCAAAAAAATCTGGATTGTTCACTTCTGCATAAATCACCATCCATTCTTTTTGTAGCTTTGGGAGCGCCTAAGCAGGAGAAGTGGATTAATGAAAATTTGAAGAAAATGCCAAATATTAAATTAGCTGTTGGAGTTGGCGGAGCATTTGATTTTATTTCAGAGAGAGTTAAAAGAGCGCCTGAATTTATGAAAGCGCTGGGATTAGAATGGTTTTGGCGGCTAATTATTCAACCATGGAGAATTAAACGTATTTTTAATGCTCTGATTGTATTTCCTTACTTAGTTTTTAAGGAAAAAATAAAGAATAGATAATAACCAAGCCATGCCTGTTTATCTTTTTGGATTCCTTAGATATTTATCCACAGAATGTTTTTGATTTTTATATTTTTAATGTATAATTAAAGTATAGTTAATAATAAATAACGATACGCAAAACTCTTATATTAAGTTAGCTTAAGAAGCTTGTTATGTGAGTTTATGCGGATAAAATTATGATATGGTTATGGATAATAATTGCTGTCATTGTTATAGCTGGTTTAATCTTTTGGGTTAAGTCGGGTAATAAGGATGATGAAACTGATCTATCAGCCGATATAGAAGAGCCCGAAGTTTCAGCAGAAGAGCCTGAAACTTCAGAAGAGCCTGAAACTTCAGAAGAGCCTGAAA
>CAZBRM010000015.1:3912-11495 GCA_964494655.1 uncultured Candidatus Saccharibacteria bacterium
CAGAAGAGCCTGAAACTTCAGAAGAGCCTGAAACTTCAGAAGAGCCTGAAATTTCAGAAGAATCTAAGAAAGAAGAAGAAGCTTCTGATGAGGATAAGATAGTATAAGGTTGAGTTGTAAAATAAATGACAAGCCGCGCCTTGAAAACAACGCTCCTGACGTTTAGAGGACGGAAAGGTGTGTTTTTAAGGCACGGCCTTTTATGTTATAATGAATCTTAATGAAAAGAATATTTAAGCATCCGCTTATTCTGTCTTTATTAATAATATTCTGCCTTATTCTTATAAACCAGCAGGGCTGGTTAAATTCTGTTCATAATATTTTTTTAAGATCGAGCTCTTTTATTCAGAAAAATATTTTTCAAATCTCTCTTAAAACAAATAATTTTATTGATTTTGTTGTTTCAATAAAAAATATTGAACAGGAAAATATTGAGTTAAAAAAATATAATTCAAATCTCTTAGGCGAAATTATTAAGCTAAAAGAAATAGAAAAGGAAAATGAAGTGCTTCGTAAGCAAATAGGATTGCCCTTGCAGGAATTAAATAAATTAATTTTAGCAAGTGTTATTAGCAAAGATTCTTCTGATTTTGGGAAGTATTTTTTAATTAATAAAGGAAAAAAAGATGGGATTGAAAAAAAGTCAGTTGTGATATCTTCCGGAAATTTATTAGTTGGACAGGTAATTGAAATTTTTGATTCTTTCTCAAGAATACAGCTTATTGTAGATCCTAACAGTTTAGTTAACGCGCGCATTCAAGATTCAGACATCATGGGATTAATAAAAGGCGGGCCTGGATTGGATTTAATTTTTGATTTATTGCCACAAGGTAAAAACATTGAAGTTAATAGCGCAGTTGTTACTTCTGGTTTGTCGGGATTGTTTCCTGCAGGATTATTAATAGGACAAATTAAAAGAGTAATTTCTTCCGAAGCCCAGATTTCACAAATAGCTGAAGTTAAGCCGGTAGTTGATTTTAATAAGCTAGATAAGGTCTTCGTGATTATAAAATGAAAATATTTTTAATAATTCTTACTTTTTTATTAGCGCTTATTTTACAGACAACAACTGTTTCTTTTTTATCTTTTTTAGATGTGAGTCCTAATTTGATTTTAATTCTTATTCTTCTTTTGGTTATCCTTAAAGATTTTAAAAAAGTATGGTGGGTCGTTGTTTTGATGGGATTTTTTATGGATTTGTTTTCAGGAGCGCCTTTCGGAGTTATAAGTTTGAGTTTGATTTTATCTTCTTATTTAATTGACTGGCTTAATAAAACTATTTTTTCAACAATTAAATTTTGGATGGTTATTGGACTTGTTGGTATTGGGGTCTTATCATATAATCTTATTTTAATCCTAATGATTTTTTCCTATTTTAGAGGACCTCTTGCCAGTTTAACTATAAGAATAATAATTGAAATAATTTATAATTCTTTTATCGCAGTTTTAATTTTTTATGCAATTAAAAAAATATTTTATCAAAAGGCAAACGCGTGAAAATATTGAAGCAGAGGAGATTTTTTTAGACGCAGAAGCTGTTCGTTCAATAGAAGAAAAAGGTAAATTGGAACATCCAATTAAAAGCCGCAACTTTGTATTTTTTTATATCGCAATAATTATAGGCATTTTATGCCTCTTTTTAAGAACAGGTTATCTTCAAATTATTAAGGGTGATTATTATGAAAATTTGGCAAAAGGAAACAGATTAAGGATTTATCACGTAATTGCTCCACGCGGGATTATTTATGATCGCTTTAATAATTCTTTAGTTTATAATACTCCCAGTTTTGATTTAATTGTTGATTTAGCTGATTTTTTTAGCAATCCGAAAGATATTCAAGATGAAATTCTTAGTAAAATAGCTGATGTTGTTTCTGTATCTGACTTAAGGCAGAAAATAGAAAAAGCATATGGAGAAGTTAGTCAAATTGTTCTTATTAAAGGAATTAAACATTCTGATGCTTTGGTCTTTGAAACAATAGTTAATAATTGGCCGGGAATAAGAATACAGCAGAATGCGCAGCGCCAATATATTCTCGGACCTTATTTTTCTCATATTATTGGATACACAGGAGAGGTAAGCGAATCAGATTTAGAAAAATATCCTGATTATTTTTTAAATGATGAAATCGGCAAAGTTGGCCTTGAAAAGCAGTACGAGAATTATTTAAGAGGCGAGCCAGGACAAGAGCAAATAGAGGTTGATTCATTAGGTAAAACACAGAAAATACTTGCTAATAAACTACCTCAACCAGGAAACGGCTTAGTTCTTTTTATTGATAAAGATTTGCAGGAAAAGCTTTATCAGTCGCTTGAAAATATGCTTAAAAAGCTTTCTAATACTACAAACAGCACAAGGAAAGCGGCGGCTGTGGCTATTAACCCAAATAATGGCGGCATTTTAGCGTTAGTAAGCCTGCCTAGTTTTAATAATAATCTTTTTGCTCAAGGTATTTCTCAAGAAGATTTAAGTTTGCTAGAAAATAATCCTGATGAACCATTCATGAATAGGGTTTTAACTGGTCAGTATCCATCTGGATCTATAATAAAGCCATTGATTGCCGCAGCCGCTTTAGAAGAAAACGTTATTACGCCTTATAAGAAAATAAATTGCGAGGGGTTAATAAGCGTTGTTAATCAGTATAATCCTCAAATTGTATATAATTTTGTAGATTCAAAAGCCCATGGATTAACTGATATGTTTAAAGCTATTGCTCAATCATGCAATGTATTTTTTTATACTATTGGCGGAGGTTATGGAAATATAGAAGGGCTTGGCATTGATAGAATTAAGGAGTATCTTGGATATTTTGGATTAGGCAGCGTTACAGGAATTGATTTGCCTAATGAAAAATCAGGATTAATTCCTGATAAGGAATGGAAAAAAGAGAAAAAGCCGGATGAAGAATGGTATTTAGGAGATACATACCATTTATCTATTGGACAGGGCGATATTTTAATTACGCCTATTCAAATGGCTTCAGCTATCGCAAGCATAGCCAATAAAGGGATATTATACCAACCGCAATTAGTTGATAAAATTGTTGATGAACATGGAAATATCATTGAAGATATTCAACCGAATATTATTAGACAGGGATTTATAAGCAAAGATAATCTTGAAGCGGTTCGCAAAGGTATGAGAGAAACAGTTTTAAGCGGTTCTGCTCAATCATTTTTAAGCTTGCCGATAGAAGTTGCGGGCAAGACAGGAACAGCTCAATTTGGGAATGATAATAAAACGCATGCTTGGTTTGTGAGCTTTGCTCCTTATGAGAATCCGCAAATTGTTTTAATTGTTTTAATTGAAGGAGGAGGCGAGGGTCATCAAGTTGCTAATCCTGTTGCAAAAGAAGTTTATGAATGGTATTTTAGTAAATAAATGAAAATAATTTTTAATTCTTTAATCTTCAAACAATTTAATTTTAGTTTGAGAATTGAAAATTGAAAATTAAGAATATTTATGAAATATATTTCTTCAGAAGGGTTAAAAAAAATAGAAGCAGAATTAAAAAATTGCAAAACAATTAAAAGACAGGAGATAGCCAATCGTTTAGAAGAAGCAAAATTATTGGGCGATTTGTCCGAAAATGCTGAATATTCTTCTGCTAAAGAAGCTCAATCCTTTAACGAAGGCAGGATTTTTGAATTGGAAAAAATAATTAAAGAATCTGTTTTGATCAAGCCAAACAAAAAAGGACATAAAAAGATTAATATAGGAACTGTTTTTGAAGTTAAACTAATAAATCCCGGCTCTTTTAAAAAGCAGGTTTTTACAATTGTCGGATTTCAAGAGGCTGATCCAGCTAATGGAAAGATTTCTAATGAGTCGCCTCTTGGCCAGGCCTTTTTAGGTAATCAAATAGGTGATACAATTGAAGCGGAAACACCAAAAGGCAAAATTAAGTACAAGATAATAAGTATAAAGTAAATGTCTAATATTAATGAAATAAAAAAAGAGCGTTTAAGGAAACTAGAAAATATCTGTAAATTAGGAATGGATCCTTATCCGTCTAAAAGCAAACGAACTCATTCTTGTAATCAAGCTATAGAAGATTTTGAAAAATTATCTTCAAATAAGGATGAAATATTTTTAACTGGACGCTTGCGCGCTATTCGCGGACACGGCGGTTCTGTTTTTATTCATCTTGAAGATGGCTCAGGAAAAATTCAAGCATATTTGAAAAAAGACGAATTAGGCGGGGAAAAATACAAATTTTTTCATAATAATATTGATATAGGTGATTTTATTGAAATTAATGGAATTCTTTTTTTAACAAAAAAGGAAGAAAAAACGCTTTTAGTAAAAGATTATAAAATTTTGAGCAAAAGTTTGGTTTCTTTACCTGAGAAATGGCACGGAATTAAAGATGTTGAAGAGAGATTTCGTAAAAGATATTTAGATTTAATAATGAACGAAGAAACAAGAAATATTTTTAAGAAACGGAGCGAGATAATAAAGAAAATAAGAGAATTTTTAGATGATAATAATTTTACTGAAGTAGAAACTCCGATTTTACAGACATTGTATGGTGGAGCTAGCGCTAAGCCCTTTAGAACTCATCTTAACGCTTTAAATATGGATTTGTATTTGAGGGTTGCTCCAGAGCTTTATTTAAAAAGATTATTAATTGGCGGATATGAGCGTGTTTTTGAAATTGGCCGATGTTTTAGAAATGAAGGCATGGATAGGGAACACAATCCTGATTTTACTATGCTGGAATGTTATGCAGCTTATTGGGATTGGGAAGATTTAATGAAATTTATGGAAAAAATGATGCATCAACTTGATCCGAAAATTTTTCCCGAGAAATGGGATAAAGTCGAGTATCAGGATATTATTAAAAATAATAATGAAAAAGAAAATTTTGCTAATATTAAAAATCCGACTTTTATTCTGCATTTGCCGAATATTCCTCTTTGCAAGAGAGGAGAAGCTCTTCAAGGAATTGTTAATGGCGTAGAATTAATTAAGGCCTTTACTGAACAAAATAATCCTATAGAGCAAAGGAAATCTTTTGAAGAACAGGAAGCTTTGCGCAAAAAAGGAGATGAAGAAGCGCAGGTATTAGATGAGAATTTTTTAGAAGCGCTAGAATATGGCATGCCGCCGGCTGCTGGATTTGGTATAGGAATAGATCGCTTGACTATTCTTTTAACGGAAGCAAAGAATTTGAGAGAAAGTATTTTGTTCCCATTTATGAGACCAAAATAAAATTTTCAATTTTCAATTTATAATTTTTAATTTTAAATCAATGCTATAATTTTAAATTTTTAAAACAAATTAAAATTTAATTATTTAAATTTTAATTAAAATTTATAATTTATAATTTAAAATTAACACTTTATGCTTGATATAAAATTTATTAGAGAAAATCCAGAGCAAGTAAAACAGGGCTGTCAAAAAAAACAGGTCAATGTTGATATTGATAAACTTTTAGAATTGGATAAAAAAAGAAGAGAATTACTTCAAAAAATAGAAACATTAAAAGCTGAACAAAATAAGCTTGGTAAGGATCAACAAGAAAAAGCTAAAGAAATTAAAAATAAAATAAAAAAAATAAAGCCGGAATTATCTCAAATGGAAAAAGAATTCAATAAGTTAATGAGACAGATTCCAAATATTCCCTTAGATGATGTAATTGAAGGCAAAGCAGAAGAGGATAATAAAGTGGCGCGAACTGAAGGAGAAAAAACCAAATTTGATTTTAAACCCAAAGACTATTTAGAAATAGCGGAGAAATTAGATATTATTGACATTAAAAGAGCGGCTAAGGTATCTGGTACGCGTTTCGGCTATTTAAAAGGCGGAGCAGCTTTATTAGAATTTGCTTTAATTAATTTAGCGATTGATATTTTAACTAAAGAAAGTTTTACATTTATTATTCCTCCGGTAATGCTTAAGCGAGAAGCAATGGAAGGAATGGGCTATTTAGATAGGGGCGCGGCTGAAGTTTATTATCTAGAAAAAGATGACTTATATCTAGTCGGAACTTCAGAACAATCAATCGGCGCAATGCATATGAATGAAACTTTTCAAAAGAAAGATTTGCCTAGAAGATATATGGGATTTTCAACTTGCTTTAGAAGAGAGGCAGGAGCTTATGGTAAAGACACCAAAGGGATTTTAAGAGTTCATCAGTTTGACAAAATGGAAATGTTTATTTTTTGTGAACCAGAAAAATCAAAACAAGAACATGAGTTGATGTTGTTTTTGGAAGAAAAATTAATGCAGGCTCTAGAATTGCCTTATCGGGTAGTTGATATTTGTTCAGGGGATTTAGGCGATCCAGCTGCAAAGAAGTGGGATATTGAAGTTTGGATGCCGGGACAGAATCAGTACCGTGAGACGCACTCAACAAGCAATTGCACTGATTGGCAGGCGCGTCGGCTTAATATTAGATATAAAAGCAAAGATGGAGTTAAATTTGTTCATACATTAAATGGAACAGTTTTTTCTCAAAGACCAATTTTAGCCATTATTGAAAATTATCAGCAAAAGGACGGGAGTGTAGTTGTGCCTGAGGTTTTACAGAAATATATGGGCGGAATAGAGAAGATTGAATAGAACGCACTATCACGCCTGTTCATCTTTCTAAGGCAATTTAAAGGTACGGCCTGAGATTGATTAGATAAGGCGTGGTTTGTCATTAATTTTCTATGAGCAATATTTTTTTCCCAAAAAGAAAAAAGAAAAGATTGTCCTTTAAGATAATAATTTTCGGAGGGCTATTTTTTTGTTTTTTAGCCGCTTTAGTATATTTTTCTATCTGGTCTTCAATATTAAGGATAAATGAAATAGAAATTAAATCAGAAAAAGAACCTGTTTATTATAAAAATAGTGAAATTATTAAAATAGCAGAAGAAAAATTAAAAAATAAATTTTTTGGAATTATACCTCAGAATACTATTATTCTAGCTCCCGTTAATGAAATTAAAAACGCTGTTTTAGACATATTTCCAGAAATCGGACAAATAAATATCTACAGGAATTCGCCTGATTTTTTTAATTTAAGTGAATTTTTTTCAAATATAAGGTTAACTATAAATATAGAAGAAAGGGAAAGTATTGGTATTTGGTGCAAGTTTGAAGAAATAGAATTAAATGAGGGCAGCCCCCAAAATAGCAGTTCTAGTAAAGAATTGCTATTTGAGGGACTGCCCTCTAAAGAAAGAAAAATTAACGAATGTTTTCAAATAGATAAAGATGGCGTTATCTACAGAAAATCGCTTTTAGTAAAAAGCAACTCTGTTTTAAATATTTACAGCTCAAGAAATCAATTAGCTGAAATAAGAGATTCAGTCGTTCCTTTTAAAATCATTAATTTTATTTTAGAAGTAAAGGAAAAAGTAAAGAAAATAAAAACAGATAATATATCATCTGTTTTAATATCCAATTTTGATTTTATTTCCATTGAAGATTTAAGAGGAACAACTTCTTTGGGTTGGCAAGTTTATTTTAATCCGGCTGATTCTATTGATTCGCAAATAAGATCATTAGAAACAGTTTTAAGCGAACAAATTAAGCAGGATCATAAATTTTTAGAATATATTGATTTAAGAATAGAAGGAAGAGTTTATTA
>CAZBRM010000016.1:0-11073 GCA_964494655.1 uncultured Candidatus Saccharibacteria bacterium
CTTTATAAATATCACTATTCCATTTTTCAGTAAAATATCTTAAAAGCTCGTCTTCAGACATAGGAAGAGACCTGCTTGGTTCATGGAATATTTTTAGACATTCATGTATTAAAGTGCCAAAAACAGCTTCTTTTAATTTTAGAGTTTTTATTCTATTAATATATTGAAATTTATATTTAGCCGGACAAATGGAAAATGTATCTAATCCAGAATAGGATATGCGCATATTATTATTTTAAATTTTTCCCACCGTGGAATTTACGATGGACATCTCTTAATTTTTTGCTTGTAACATGAGCGTATATTTGAGTAGTGGATATATTGCTATGGCCTAAAAATTCCTGAATTAATCTTAAGTCAACGCCTTGGGAAAGAAGATCTGTTGCAAAACTATGGCGAATTGTGTGTGGCGTAGTATTCTCAGGTAATCCGGCTAAAAGAGCGTACTTTTTAATATTCCTCTCAATAGATCTATCTGTTAGACGTTTTGAAGAATTTTTCCTTCCTTGATAACTAATGAAAAGAGCTTTATTATCATCTCTTCTAGCGTCTAAGTATTTTTTAAGCCAATAAACCGCTCTTTCGGAAAAATATACAGTTCTAGGACGATTTCCTTTGCCAATAATGCCAATTTCTAAATCTTTGGCTAGTGAAGTTATATGAATCTGCTCTTTATTTAAAGAAACTAATTCAGCAATTCTTAATCCTGTTGAAAAAAAACTTTCTAAAATCGCTCTGTCGCGAAGACCAATTTTTTTATTGATATCAGGAATAGAAAGTAATTTTTCTACTTGTTCTATATTTAAAAAATGAATTTTTCTCTCTCCTTTATCTTTAGATAATTTTATTTTTTCCGCTGGCAAAGATATGATATCTCTATCAGCGAAAAAATTTAAAAGAGATCTTAAAGCAATTAAATAATAGTTTTGAGTTGATTTTTTTAATGGTTTTTTAGAGTGGCGTGATAAATATACTCTATATTCCCAAATATGACTAGGGGATAGCTGATGGGGTTTTAAATCTTCAAGGTTATTTTCTTTTAACCAATTGATAAATTTTTTAAGAAAGCGGGAATAGTTTTCCTGAGATTTACTTGATAAACCTTTTTCAATGTCTAACCAATCAAGAAAATCAGTTAAATGTTGAGTAATTGGCTTTTGGCTTTGTTCCATAATTTAAATATATTTAATGTCTATTAAGGTATATTGTCCGACTATATATCTATTTTAATATACAGCCATATGGCTGTCAAATCTTATTTGTGAATAATTCCCTTTTATATTCCCTATTCTGAATACTATGATATTACTTTTTAATTAAAATAAATCTTTTAAATAATTCTTAGCATTATTAACTCCTCTTCTAATTATATCACTCCCCTGTTGAATTTTAATTTTTAGGGGATTAA
The DNA here is from genome assembly GCA_964494655.1 of uncultured Candidatus Saccharibacteria bacterium. GTDB lineage: Bacteria > Patescibacteriota > Minisyncoccia > Portnoybacterales > UBA2143 > JAHJQT01. The sequence continues at coordinate 1,409 of CAZBRM010000016.1, forward strand.
GAGCTTTTTTTATCCATTCTATTCTATTCTGTATAAATCTTTTTGATTTTTCCTTAAACGTTTGTTTGGCTTTATCCTGAGCTTTATCTATTAATTCTTCTTGTTTTTCTTTTATCTGTTCTTGAATTCTCATTGAATTAATTTTTTGTTTCACTGGATTAATGATTTTATTATTAACTGCCTGAATGATTTCATTAAAGAAATTACGGCTACTAGGGCCTAAATCTTCTTTTATTTTTGAAGCTGTATTAATAAGCGTATCTTCGGAAGCTAAAGATGTTAAGCTTGAGATTATAGAAAAAAATATTATTAATATAAGAATATAGTAAAATTTATTTTTTTTCATAATTATAATTTTCTAAGTATTCCAATTGGCGTAGATTCATCACATTGTCCAAGCGGATTATCTTTTAGCGCCTTAATTAATATTTTCTTATCAATTTCGTTGCTTGCTCCAAGTATCCTTACACCTAAGTCATTAGCATCAACAATAGCTGTTGGAAACCCTATTTTTTTACTTATTTCAACAGCTATTTTTTGAGGTTTAAGGGGAATCTTACTTGCATAAGTATTATATGGCGGAATAGCGTAAGGAACAGGCCCGTCTATGCCTCTAGCCTTATCCCCTGCTATGATATAAAACATTCCTCTCATGCCTAACGGCTTTGTTATTAAAGAAATAAAGCTCGCTAAAAAAATGCGCCCAAGTCCAACTTCTTCTATTGCCAACTGCATTGTTTCTGGAGATGCCAATCCGATACCTCCTGGATTCCTATAAACTCGTCTACTTAACCAATCAGCAATTTTAGACGCTTTAATTTCATTTATCGGGTAAGCTCTTCCTTGTATTATAGCAATAATTTTCTCGCTAATAAATATTATATCCCCTTTTTGAGTAAATCCATTAATATATTTTTTAATTATTTCTGCCGGATTCTTGTCTTTTAGTGTAATTAAAGCAGTTTTAACAGGATATCTGGCATATTTTTCGCCATTTATTTTAACAATTAAATTTTTTCCAGGATTTGAATTTATTTTCATAACTAATGATAAATAATCATTTGATTTATACTAGTAGTTGTTTCGTATAAATTAGAAATATATACTCTACTTGAATCAAGATATATATTAGCTCCAAACAAAGGATCATGAACGACATAGCGGCCATCTGCTGTTTTATGATGAATAATCACATAATGTCCTCCTCCCCGGCCATCAGCCTGAATACGGACTATGACTGGATATCCAGCTCCTATTTCTCTATCAATTCTAAACCAATCTGCAGCTGTTCTGTATGTTTGCTCAACTAATCGTATCTTATTCCATTTATCAGGCCAGTAAATTAATCCTCCTCTTGTATAAATTGGCTCTTTTGCTAATTGCCCAGGAGTTATATTTGTTCCAAGGTAGCTAAAAATCATAGCAACAGAAGTAATAGCGCAACCATAATTTGACATAGTTAAACTACTAATTCCAATATTTGTATTGGCCCATCTAGGATCATCTTGAGTATAAAACCAATTAAGTGAAGCCCAATATTCTGCAGGCGGTTTTTCTTGTAGTTCTTTTAAGCGTGCTAATTCAGCTGATTTTTGCTGACGTAATCTGTTAAGGTCTCCTAATAATGATTTTTTCTGTTCTTCGATAGTAGTAAGTATTTCCTGATATTTACTTTCTTCTCCTTTAGTATAATATAAAAGGTCTTCTTTTGATTCTCTTTGGCTAGCTAAAGACCATTTCTGACTATCTAATTGTGTCTTAAGTTTTTCTAATTGTTCTTTCTTTTCTTCTTTGCTCTCTTTATCTGCTTTCAATATTAATTTTAATGCTTTAAGTTTATCAACTTTTTCTTTAACTCCATTCTGTAAATTATCAAGGTAATTTATTTGATTAAAAAAATCAGAAAAATCTTCGCTTTCCAATATTATTTCTAACTCACTCACTTGGTCAAATTCAGCAATTGTCTGGATTATTTTTCCTAAATTATCCTTTTGTCCTAGAACATCTTCTTCTGTTTGTTCTATGCCATACTCTAATTGAAGTATTTCTAATTCTGTTTGGTAAATATCATCTTCTGTTATATTAACCTCTACTTGTATTTTGTTTATTCTTGCATTAAAAATAGCAACTTGGTTCTTTAAACTCTTTATTTCACCCTGTTTTTGATTAATAATTGCCTGGTATTCTTCTGCTTGCCTTTCCAATTCAGCGCGTTTTAATTCTTGCTCATGAATTTGTTTATTAATATCATCAATTAAGCCACCCTGACTTATAAAGGGCAGAATTAAGAGTAATATTAGAATAACTTGAAAAAATTTAAACTTCATTTAATCTATCTTATTTATTGCTTCTTTAATTCTTTTTAAGGTTATTTCTTTGCCTAAAACATCCATTATTTCAAAGGGACTAGGCGAGGCCTTTTGACCTGATAAAGCCACTCTCAGAGGCCATAAAAGCTCTCCGGCGCCATGTTTCTTCGTTAGGGGCATAATTGTATTCTCAAGTGATTTCTGGTCAAATTTATCAGTTTTTTTCAATGTTTTTTCTAATAACTCCAGATTATTTTTAACGTCTTTTAATGACATTTTTTTCCAAATAAGCAATTCTGATTTATAATTCAATTTATCAATAAAAAAGAATTTAGTTAATTCCCCTATTTCAGATAATTTTTTAATTCTTTCCCGTTCTAAAGCAACTACTTTTTTAATATATTCAAAATCATTTTTTTTGTTTAAATATGGCAAACATTTTTTAGTTAATTCATCTAAATTCATTTTACGGATATATTGCGCATTAATCCAATTAAGCCGTTCAAGATTAAAAACAGCTCCTCCTTTATGAACTCTTTTTAAAGAAAACTCTTTTGTTAATTCTTTAAGCGAAAAAATCTCTTTTTCTGTGCCTGGATTCCAGCCTAAAAGAGCCATAAAATTATTGATTGCTTCTGGCAGATAACCCTGTTCTTTATACTGACTAACTGAAACAGCTCCATGCCTTTTACTAAGCTTGCTTTTATCAGGGCCTAAAATCAAGGGTAAGTGCGCAAATTCAGGTCTGTCAAATCCAAGCGCTTCTTGTAGTAAAATCTGCTTAGGAGTATTAGAAATATGATCCTCTCCTCTGATAATATGATTTATTTCCATTTCTGTGTCATCAATTACCACAGCTAGATTATATAAAGGAGTTTTTTCATCTTTAGCAATTCCAATATCGCCTAATAAATTAGCGTTAAATTCTAATTCCCCTCTAATTAAATCATTAAAAGATATTTTTTTATCTGGACAATGAAAACGAATAATCCCCTTTTTTTCTTTTCCTTTTTTATTACAAATATGTCTTGGCGCTTCTTTTCTTTTTATTTGTCCCTTTTTTTCTTTTTCTAATTCTTCTTGAGTATGATTGCACCAAAATGCTTCTCCAGAATCCAAGAGTTTTTTAATATATTTTTGATAGATTTCTGTTCGTTCGCTTTGATAATATGGTCCTTCGTCCCATTGAAGCCCTAACCATTTTAAGTTGTCTATAATATCCTTTTCATATTTTTCTTTAGATCTTTCTAAGTCAGTATCCTCTATGCGTAAAATAATTTTACCTTTATTTTTTTTGGCAAAAATATAATTAAAAAGATTTGTCCGAGCATTACCAATATGTAGAAATCCAGTTGGACTAGGCGCAAATCTAACTTTGATTTGTTTATTTTTTTTCATATTTATTATTTTCCTAATTCAATAAGTTCTTTTGCTATTTTTTCTGCCGCTTCAGGCCTGGAAAATTTTTTAGCGTTATCTGACATTTTTTTATACAATTTATCATTATTTAAAATCTTACTGATTTCATTAAGTAAAAGATTTGGTTTTAAATTTGACTGTTCTAAAACAACTCCTGAACCTGACTGTGAATAAACCATGGCGTTTTGCCTTTGGTGATCTCCAGCTGATTTTGGTAAAGGAATTAGAATACTAGGCTTGCCGCAAGTAGCAATCTCGCCAATACTTCCTGCTCCAGCGCGCGAAATAATCAAATCAGCTATAAAGTAAATATCAGACATCTGATTTTCATCCAAAAAAGGAAAAAGATGATAGTTGCTTAATTTAATTAATTTTGCCTTAATATTTTTATAATTATTATTTCCATATTGATGGATAATTTCATATTTTTCCAAAAGCTGTGGCAAAGCTGATAAAATTAAATTATTTATTTTTTCTGCTCCTTGACTTCCTCCTAAAACAAAAATAACTGGATTCTGGCTGATAATATTATAATTGCTTTTTATTTTTTGCTTTTCTTCTTGATTATTTAAAATACATTTTTCTACAATTTCCTTTCTAATCGGATTTCCTATTAAGGCCGTCTTTTTTTTAGGAAAATATTTTTCTGCAAAAGAAAAAGACACGCCTATTTTTTTAGAAAATTTACTTGATAAACGATTAGCAAGTCCAGGAATAGTATCTGATTCATGAATTAATACGGGAATTCTATAAAGCCATCCTGAAAAAACAACTGGAAAACTATCATATCCTCCTTTACTGAAGATTATGTCGGGCATCCAAATGTATATATATAAAATAGATTCGCAAAAACTAAATGGTATTTTAATAAAATCTAAAAGAGTTTTAAAAGAAAAATAACGCCTTAGTTTTCCAGCTGAAATTGTTTTTACTGTAATTTCTTCTTTTTTTAAAATTCTTTCAGATAATCCGCCCGCCCCTAAAAAAAGCATTTCTAATTTATCCTCTCTTGAGTTATCTGCATAAATTTTTTTTAGTTGTCTAGCAACAGCAACAATCGGAAAAATATGCCCTCCAGTACTGCCGCCTGTAAATAATATTTTCATAAATTTAATTTTGATTTTATTTATTATATTTTGAAATATTAACCAATATTCCAATTGCAATTAAACAAACAATTAAGGAAGATCCTCCATAACTTACGAAAGGCAATGTTATTCCTGTTAAAGGAATTAAACGCGAAATAGCAGCTATGTTTATAAATGCTTGAAAAAAAAGCCATCCTGTAATTCCTCCTGCTATCAAATAGCCAAATCTATCAGAAGAATTTTTTGCGATGATAAAGCCGCGCCAAGCTAATATTATAAAAAGAATAACTAGAACTCCAGCGCCAATCAGTCCTAATTCTTCAGCAACTATGGCAAAAATAGAATCTCCAATTACTTCTGGCAAATATTTCCATTTTTGAATACTGTGCCCAAGCCCAAGACCAAAAAGTCCTCCAGAACCAATAGCTAAAAGCGCTTGATTGATTTGATATCCAATACCCTGGGGGTCTGTTTCAGGATGAAGGAAAACAGTTAATCTATTTAATCTATAAGAAGTTGCTTTTATTAAAATAAATAATCCAATAAAAGATAAGCTGATTGCTGAAAATATGTAGAAAATATTTAAACCGGCTAAAAAGTATATCAGAATTGCGATTAAAAAAATCATTACTAAAGCGCTAATATTCGGCTGAAAATATAAAAGAGAAATAATGATTACAAAAACAGATAAAACAGGAATTAAGCTTTGCTTTATTATTTTATTTGTTTCCCCTTTTTTACTCAATAAAGCTGAAAGATAAATAATAAATGTTAATTTAATAAATTCAAAAGGCTGAATAGAAAAAGAACTAAAAGCAATCCATCTTTTTGCTCCTCCATGGCTATATCCTATTTTCGGGATAAAAACTAAAGCTAAAAGAATAATGCTAAAAATTAATAAAATAAAGGAAAATTTTTTCCATATCTTATAATTAATTCTCTGGCAAATGAAAAAACCTAACAAACCAATAGGCAAACCATAAAGCAGCTGGTGTTTTAAAAAATGATAATTTTCTCCAAATGCATCTTGAGATATAACAACTGAAGCGCTAGAAAGAATAATCAAACCAAATATGACTAAGGCAAATGTTGTAAAAATAAGAACATAATCTGGCTTATTAGATTTCATAATATTTTCTCTACAAATACCAAAATTAATCCAATTACCGCCATTACTCCGTTAATTATCCAGAAGCGCATTGTTATTGTTGTTTCTGTCCATCCTTTTGCTTCAAAATGATGATGAATAGGAGCAGATAAAAAGACTTTTTTCTTTCTAATTTTTTTTGAAATAATTTGAATAATAACTGATAAAGATTCAATAACTGGTATAAAAAATATAAATATTAATAAAATAAAGCAATTTGTAAGCATGGCAATAACTCCTAAAGTAATTCCTAAAGACATTGCTCCGGTATCGCCCATGAAAAATTTAGCTGGATAGATATTAAACCATAAAAAAGCCAACAAAGCACCAATAATAATTCCGCAAAAAACAGCTAAATTCATTTTTCCTTGAGAAAAAGCTATTACTCCATAGGAAGCAAAAGAAATAAGAAGAATGCCTCCTGCTAAACCGTCTAATCCATCTGTTTCATTTGTTGAAAAAGCAGTTGCTACTAAAACAAAAACAAAAACAAGAATATACCAAAATCCAATATTAAAATCTCCAATAAAAGGAATATGGACTAAATCCCATCCTAATTTCCAAAAAAACCACCAGGCTCCGAAAATAGCGATTCCTGTATAAATAAGGATACGATGTCTTACCTTAAGTCCCCCGCCATTAGGACCTATCTTAAAAATTCCCATTAAATCATCGCCGAGCCCAACTAAAGCTGAAGCCACTAAAGCGCCTAATGGAAGAAGAGTTTCTTTTCTTGTTAAAAAATTAAGCTTTTCTAAAATAGTTCCTTCTCCAATTTGAGCTAAGAGCCAAAAAAGAAAAGTTAAAAGCAAAACAGTTACCCAAATTAAAATTCCTCCCATTGTTAGAGTTCCTTCTTTTTTCTTATGAAATTTAGCAAAAATAGGAGTATTATCTAATCTTATTTGTTTACCCAAGTGATATTTTTTAAGAAAATAAATTAAGATTGGTGTCCAGGCAAGAGCAAATATAAAAGAAATTGATGCTAATCCTAAGATGCGCGCTATATTAAAAATATCAGGCATATGTATATAATTTTACCATTTATAAGCTTTATTTACCCATTCAATTAGTTTTTCAGTTTGTAAAAATCTTTCTTGCGCTCCTAAAACAATTGTAATTAAATATTTATTATTGGAATTCTGTTTAATAACTAAAACCAAACATCCTTGAGCTTCTATTGTATATCCTGTTTTTCCTCCAATAATATCAGGCAGGCGATTTAATAATTTATCTGTATTTACCCAATGATGTTTAATTTTTCCGTCATGTGAAGTTAAATTAATTTCAGCAGTTCTTAAGATTTGCCATATAATTGGCTGACTAAAACTATATTTTATTAACTTAACAATATCTTTTATAGTTGAAACATTTCTAGCGTCATAACCGCTTGGATCGAAAAAAAAAGTATTTTCTAAATTTAATTCTTTAGCTTTTATATTCATCAAATTAACAAAGTCAGTATTTGATTTCTTTTCTACTGTTTCAGCAAGAGCTATTGCCGCATCATTGCTTGACTCCATCAATAAAACATGAAGAATATTTATAATTGAAATTTCTTCATTAGTAATCAGTTCTCCTTGATTACCATAAGCTTTAATTGCATTTTCAGAAATAATAATATTTTCTTCTAAATCATCTATTCTCTCTAGAGCTATCAAGACAGTCATTAATTTAGTTATACTTGCAATCGGCAAAATCAAATTAATATTTTTTTCGTAAAGAATATCTTCTTTTAATTTAAAATTTTTAGCCAATACGGGATCAATGGAATTTATCTTAAAAATTGAAGCTGATTTTGCTTCAATCTCTATATCAATTACATTCCAATCACGAATAGGTATAAAATTTGGATTTGTAAACAGTAAAGACGAAGTAAACGATTTTCCTAATTCTTCCCATCTTTCCCATTTTATTTTTACTTCATCAATACTTTTATCTGAATTGGACATCAAAAAAGCAAAGATATTTGAAAGAGCTAAAGAAATGATTAAAACTTTAACAATCATTTTAAGAAGAAATTTTTATATTCAACTCCTTTAATTGTTCAGCGCTAACATGGCTTGGAGCTTCCATAAGTAAATCTTTTCCATCTCCTGTTTTTGGAAATAAAATAACTTCTCTAATACTTTTTTCATTTAAAAGAAGCATTAAAAGCCTATCTATTCCTAAAGCAATTCCCCCATGAGGAGGCGCTCCATATTCAAATGCCCTAAGTAAATGACCAAATTTTTTTTCTATCTCTTCTTTTTTTAATCCTACTAATTTAAATATTTTTTCTTGGATACTTCTTTTATGTATTCTTATGCTTCCGCCTCCTATTTCCACGCCATTAAGAACTAAATCATATTGTTGAGAACGAACCTTTAGGGGATTTTTATCCAACAAATCTACATCTTTAGGTTTAGGAGAAGTAAAAACATGATGACATGGATTATATTTTTTTTCTTCATTATTCCATTCAAAAAGAGGCCAGTTTAAAATCCAAGCAAAAGCCAATTCGTTGGGATCTTTCTTATCTTTACGCAAATCAGGCTTATCAGTTCCATAATCTTTAATGGCATCTTGATAATCTAATTTTAAAAATGGACTAAAAGTTAATTTTTTGGATAAATTTTTATCAAGCTCAAGCAAATCTTGAACAATTTTAATAACAAGTTTTTCAATCAAATTTATAATATTAGATTGTTTAATAAAAGACATTTCCATATCAAATTGAGTAAATTCCGGCTGTCTGTCTCCTCTTAAATCTTCATCTCTAAAACAGCGCGCTATTTGAAAATATTTTTCAAATCCAGCGACCATTAATAACTGCTTTAATTGTTGAGGAGCTTGAGGTAAAGCATAAAATTCTCCCGGATGAAGGCGACTTGGAACTAAGAAATCTCGCGCTCCTTCTGGTGTTGATTTAGTTAAAATAGGGGTTTCTGCTTCAATAAATCCCCTTTTATCCATAAAGTTTCTAATTATTCTAATTATTTTGTGCCTTAAAAATATATTGTTTTTTAATTTTTGTCTACGTAAATCTAAGTAACGATATTTTAAACGAAGTTCTTCATTGATTTCTTTATCTTCTTCAGTAATTTCAAAAGGAGGTGTTTTAGACCTATTTAATATTTTTAATTCTTTTGCCTTAATTTCTACTTCTCCAGTTGATATTTTATCATTAACCATTTTTCCTGGACGTTTATTCACTTTTCCAATAACTTCAATGACCCACTCTGGCCTTAATGAACTGGCTAATTTATAAAGAATATTATTTTCAGGCAAAAAAACAAGCTGAACTAACCCTTTTTTATCTCTAAGATCAATAAAAATAATCTTGCCGTGAATTCGCCTCACATGAACCCATCCAGCTAATTTAACTTCCTCTCCGCATTTTTCAATTGTTTTATTGGTTAAAATTCTTTTCATATTAACTTATATATTATCATTTTTTTAAATACTAATCAATTGTTAATAAAAAATCCCGCTAAGCGGGACAAGTTGGTGCGCCGTGAGGGAATTGAACCCCCGACCATCTCCTTAAAAGGGAGCTGCTCTACCAGACTGAGCTAACGGCGCGTAAAAATAATTTAACTTAAATTTTAACAAAAATCAAGTAAGTCAGAAAACCGTGCCTAAAGGTTTGAAGAAGAGGACGCGCCTCTAAGAAATCCAGACCGTGCCTTGTATAGTTTTTTAAAGGTTTGAATTATCAAA
>CAZBRM010000017.1:0-10045 GCA_964494655.1 uncultured Candidatus Saccharibacteria bacterium
TCTTTCTTTTCATGATAGTCTCCTTTTTTAAGGTTACTTAACATCTATGCCCATACTTCGAGCTGTTCCTTCTATTATTTTTTCTGCCTGTTCAGGATTATAAGCATTTAAATCAGGCATTTTCTTTTCAGCTATTTCTTTAATCTGCTGTTTAGTTATTTTACCTGTTTTTTTCTTATTTGGTTCTCCAGATCCCTTTTCAATACCAGCTGCTTTTTTCAATAAATCTGATGCTGGCGGCGTTTTTAATTTAAAATCAAAAGTCCTGTCTTCATAAACAGTAATTTCAGCAGGAATAATATCTCCAGTCATATCTTTAGTCGCTTCATTAAATTTAAGACAGAAGTCCTGAATATTCAAACCGTGCTGACCTAAGGCTGGTCCGATTGGAGGCGCAGGATTTGCTTGTCCCGCTTTAATTTGTAATTTAATAATTGTTTTTATTGGCTTCATATTTTTTTAACTTGTAAGAAATCCAATTCTACTGGAGTTTCTCTACCAAAGATTGAAACTAATACTTTGATTTTTCCACGCTTCTCATCAATTTCAGAAATCTTGCCGTCATAATCTTTAAACGGACCATCAATAATTTTAACAGCATCGCCCACAATTACATCAATCTTATACTTCGGCTCTTCAACGCCCATTCGTTTTTGAAGGCCTTCTATTTCTGAAGAAGAAACAGGTGTTGGCACAGTGCCTGCGCCAATAAATCCTGTTACTCTTGGCGTATTGCGGACAACATACCACGAATTATCAGTTACAATCATTTCAACTAAAACATAACCAGGATAAATCTTTTCTTCAACTATTTGACGTTTTCCATTTTTAATTTTAATCTTTTTTTCAGTAGGCACTAAAATATTAAAGATTTTATTTTCCATTCCCAATGACTCAATACGCTGTTTTAAATTTCTTGCTACAGCTTCTTCGTATCCAGAATATGTATGGAGAACATACCAATTTTTTCCTTGTTCTACTTGTTTAGGCATGATTTATATTACAAACACATTTAATAGCCAATTAAAAAAGAAATCCAATCCTCCTAAAAAAGCGGCTACAACTAAACTCAATCCAATAACAAAAATCGTATATTTGATTATATCTTTTCGCGTAAGCCAAGTAACCCGCTTTAATTCTACACGGACCTCTTTGAGAAAATTTATTCCTTTGTTTGGTAATTGGCCAATTTTCATTATTTAAAAACCCCTTTCGGGGTATTTATTTACCCTCATCTTATATTCTAATTAAATTTATGTCAACCCTGATATTATTTTTTATACATCAAGATTCTTTACTTTCTTGGCGTGAGTTTGAATAAATTTCTTTCTCGGCGCAACATCATCTCCCATTAAAATATCAAAAATCTTATCAGCTTCCTTACTATCTTCAATTTGAACCTGTTTCATTGTTCGATTGACTGGATCCATGGTTGTATCCCATAGTTCTTCTGGATTCATTTCTCCTAATCCCTTATATCTCTGTATACTCACATTTTCACTGCCCATATTTGACAAGATCTCTTTTTTATCAGCCTCGGTGTATCCATATTCAGTTTGTTTACCTTTTCGAATACGGTATAACGGCGGTTGAGCGATATATAGGTATCCTTTTTCAATAATTTCTATAAAATAACGGAAAAATAAAGTAAGAAGCAAGGTTCTAATGTGAGAACCATCGACATCAGCATCAGTCATGATTATCACCCTATGATAACGAAGCTTATTAATATCAAATTCCTCAGCAATAGCAGTGCCTAAGGCAATAACAAGAGCCCTTATTTCTTTGGAACTTAATGCTTTATCTAATCTTGCTTTTTCAACATTAAGAATCTTTCCACGTAAAGGCAAAATTGCCTGAAAATGCCTATCACGCCCCTGTTTTGCGCTACCTCCAGCACTATCTCCTTCTAATATATACAACTCTGATTCTTCTGGGTTACGACTAGAGCAATCTGAAAGTTTGCCAGGTAAAGCTAACCCATCTAAAACTCCTTTGCGAATAACTGTTTCCCTGGCAGCTTTAGCAGCTTGACGCGCTTTAGCTGCCAAAATATTCTTTTCCATAATGGACCTAGCATCTTGAGGATGTTTTTCAAGAAATTCTTCTAATCCGTTAGAAACAATCCCTTCAACAGCTGTTCTAGCTTCGGGATTACCTAAACGCGCTTTTGTTTGGCCTTCAAATTGCGGTTCTTTTAATTTGACGCTAATTACTGCTGTTAATCCTTCTCTTACATCTTCTCCACTTAAATTTTCGTCAGAATCCTTTAAAAAATTATTCTTACGGGCATAATCATTAAATGTTCTTGTTAAAGCAGCTTTAAATCCAGTCAGATGCATGCCGCCTTCTCCTGTATAAATATTATTAGCAAAGCTTTCCTCATAACCTTGAATATCATCCGTATATTGAAAAGCCACCTCCACTAAAATGTTCTGGAATTCTTTTGAAACATAAAAAATATTTTCATGCTTAAGAGACTGATCCCTATTTAAATATTTTACATAAGAAATTATTCCACCTTCAAAATAAAAAGTATAATCTTTAAAAGGCTCTCTACGTTTATCCTCTATTATTATTTTAATTCCTTTTGTTAAATAAGCTTGTTGGCGCAAGCGCTTTAAAATCTTATGCCATTTATATCTAATTTCTTTAAAAACTTCAGGGTCTGGCTCAAAAGTAATTGTTGTTCCAGTTTGGTTGCATTTATCTGTTTTTTTAACATTTGCTTTTGCTTTACCTTTTGAATATTCTTGAACATATATAAATCCATCACGGCAAACTTCAGCTTTAACCCATTTTGAAAGCGCGTTAACAACCGAGACGCCAACGCCATGCAAACCGCCTGAAATTTTATATGAATCTCCACCGAATTTGCCCCCGGCATGAAGAGTGCACATAACTGTTTCAAGAGTTGATTTTTTTGTTTGAGAATGCTTTTCAACAGGAATGCCACGCCCATTATCTATCACTTTAACTTTATTATCAGGTAATAAAAAAACTTCTATTTTATCACAATAGCCTGAAATCGCTTCATCCAGAGCATTATCAACTACTTCCCAGATAAGATGATGTAGTCCATCAACGCCAGTTGAACCAATATACATACCTGGACGTTTCCTAACTGGCTCAAGGCCTTCTAGAACATAAATATCTTTTGCTGTGTATGATGCTTTTTTATTTTTCTTAATATTTTCCATTGTTATTCTCTTATTTCCCATCCTCCCTTTTCTTTCAAGACATTAATAATCTCCCGATGAACATCATTAACTTCTTTATCCGTTAAAGTATGCTCATCTGACTGATAAATTATATGAAAAGCCAAGCTTTTTTTACTATCAGGAATATTATTACCTTCATAGATATCAAATAAATCAATATCTCTAATTAAAACGCCTCCTGATGAATTAATTAAATTCATAACTTTAACTATTTTCGTCTCTTTATTTGTTAAAATAGCAATATCCCTAACTACAGAAGGATATTTTGAAGGAGGAGAATAAATTCTTTCTTCAGTAGCTAATTCAACTAATTTAGCGAAATCCATTTCAAAAGCGGCAACTTTTGAATCAATTTCAGCTATCCATCCTAAACAATTATTACCAACTTTTATTTGAGCTCTTCTGTTTTTATTGCAAAAATCAGGAATTGATAAATCATTTTTTTCTATAGCATCATCATACCAAATATCGCTAATTTGTAGCTTATTGAGCAAAGAATCAATAATCCCTTTAAGATGATAAAATTCCGTAGCAGGATTAGAATCATTTAACAAATAAAGTACTGCTGCAATTTTTTGTTTTTCTTCAACTTTATTATTATTCTTTTGAAAAACATTGCCAATTTCAAATAATCTTACTTCTTTAAAATATTTCTTATTCTCTTTAATATTTTTTAATAAGTTAACTGTTAGATTTGAACGCATATATTTTTGGTCCTGACTGACAGGATTAGCAACTTCAACAGAGTCCTTTTCAGAAATAAAAGAATAATTATACGCTTCACTAAATCCCGAATTAATAAAAATATGCCTTATTTTATTTCTATAAATAAGATTTTCATTTCTACTTGGTGAAATTAAGATCGCTCTTGGCAGTTTGCTTTTTATTTTCTCAAAACCATAAATCCTGCCTATTTCCTCAACTAAATCTTCCGGAATGGAAATATCTATTCGGCGCGTAGGAATAGAAATATTAAATTTATTTTCTTTAGTTTTTACCCCAAAACCTAATTTTTTAAAAATACTAATTATTTCTTTTTTAGCAATATTTACACCTAATAAACTATTAACTTTTTCAATATTTAAATTTACTGTTCTCGAATTAACTTTTTTAGCAAAAACATCAACTGTTCCTTTTAAAACTTTTCCTTTCGCAATATCCTGGATTAAATAAGCAGTTGCATTAATCGCTTCTTCAGCTAAATTTGGGTCTATCTCATGTTCAAACCTCCAAGAAGCGTCTGTCTCTAATTTTAACCACTTAGAACCCCGCCTGATAGTTTGCGCATCAAAATTAGCAGCTTCTAAAACAATTCTTTTTGTTTGAGCGTCAATTTCAGGACCCTTACCTCCTTTAATTCCCGCAATACAAATTGGGTTTTTTCCATCAGCAATGACTAAAATATTTTCATCTAGATTATATTCTTCATTATCTAAAGTAGTTATTTTTTCTCCTTTTTTAGCTCGGCGCACAATAATTTTTCCTGAAGCAAGCTTGTCAAAATCAAAAGCATGTAAAGGCTGGCCCGTCTCTAACATCACATAATTAGTAATATCAACAACATTATTAATAGGACGCAAACCGCACACTTTTAATCTTTCCTGCATCCATTCAGGAGACGGCCCTATTTTAACGTTATCTATTACACGAGCAACATAGCGAGAACAAAGTTCTTTATCTTTAACTTCCACTTTAACTAATTTATTAGCTAATTTTTTAGAATCCTCTTTTATCTTCTTTCTGTAATCAACCAAATTAAAAGAATATCCAAGTAATACAGATATTTCCCTAGCAATGCCATTATGACTCAGACAGTCATGAGCCCGATTAGGTAAAACATCTATATCTAAAACATAGTCTGAATTCTTTTTTCCAACCATTTCTGTTTCAAAAGAATGCATCGTTAATAAATTAGCCAATTTCTCTGGCGCAGAAAGCTTTTTGCTAAAAAATGATTGTAGCCAATTATATGATATTTTCATTTTAGAATTGCTTTAAAAATCTTAAATCATTTGAATAAAATAATCTAATATCGTCTATTTTATATTTCAACATAGCCAATCTATCTATTCCAACTCCAAAAGCAAATCCTTGCCATTTGTCGGAGAGATATCCAGCTGATTTAAAAACATTAGGATGAACCATCCCAGCACCCATAATTTCAAGCCATTTTCCATTTTCTCTTTGAATATCAACTTCAAAGCTTGGTTCAGTAAATGGGAAATAACCAGGACGCAAGCGCATTTTCAATTCTGGACCAAAAAAATCTTTTAAAAATGTTTCAATAATACCTTTAAAATTAGCCATAGAAATATTTTTTCCAACCATCAGCCCTTCAACCTGATAAAACTGGACATCATGAGAAGCATCTGTTGCTTCATGTCTAAAACATCGTCCAGGAACAATAATTCTTAAGGGAGGATTATTTTTTTCCATATAACGAGCCTGCATCGGAGAAGTGTGAGTTCTTAAAAGCAAATCAAGATTCTTAAGCCAAAAAGTATCATATTGATCTCTGGCTGGATGATTTTTAGGAATATTTAAAGCATCGAAATTATAATGCTCAGTTTCTATTTCCAAACCATCAATTACTGAAAATCCCATTGATTGAAAACTTTCTTCAATTTGTCTTTGAACTAAACTAATAGGATGAGGATAACCTTGAGGAGGCAAAATTCCCGGAGCAGTTACATCAATCCAATCCTTCTGTTGATAAGACGAATTATCAGTAAATCTTAATTTTTTTTCTTTAAATAAATTCTCTAATTCTTGCTTAACTTTATTAGCTGATTTACCTTTTTCTTTTCTTTCTTTTTCTGATAAATCCCTTAAAGAACGCAGGATATTAGTCACCTCTCCTTTTTTACCAAGATATTTACGATAAAGATTATCAAGTTCTTTCAAATTATTAACTTGATTTATTTCTTTAATAGCTTTTTGTTTAATTTCATTTAACATAAATAATAAATTTTAAATTATCTTCTAGAAAGCCACCATTCAGATAATCCTACTACTGCCATCAAAATCAATAAATTCCACCATAATAAAATCTTTTGACTTTGTAATATTAGTGAAGCAATCAGAATTGCTGATAGAAACATTCCTTGGCGTAGAGAAACTTCAAACCTATAAATAGCTTCTTTTTTCAGTAGAGGAGATTTTCTTTTTTTAGAAATTATCCTTATAATCCATCCAATCAATGTAAAAACTAAGGCAGAAGCGATGAATAAGCTGAAATAAAATAATATAAATACTAATAATCCTGAAGTAAACGGGTTGAAATAAACTAAAATAGCCGATAAACAAGCCCCGGCTACAACACTAACTAAAACTAATCCTACTAAGCAAGTTAATAGATTCATGTTATTCTCTTATTTATATTTTACTATATTGTACCTATCAGAGCAAGGGCTTGCCATGTGCAAAATTATGCCATATAATGGCAATGCGGGGTGGAGCAGCGGCAGCTCGCGAGGCCCATAAGTAAAATTGTGGCCCAGAATGGCAACGTTCTGTGGAAAAATTCTCTAAATTGCTGGGAACCCATAATAACAGAATTATGACAATCAGCAGCCAAGTCCTGATTCATCAGGAAAGGTTCAGAGACTATAATGGGAACTTCCTGTATTTATTATAGGAAGATGGTATAGTCCAATCCATTCGGAAACAAATGGTTAATATGAATGAACCTCGAGGTCGCCGGTTCGAATCCGGCCCCCGCAACATAAATATAGAATAATAAAATAATACCGGGGTAGCTCAGCTGGTCAGAGCGCCGCTTTCATAAGGCGGAAGTCGAGGGTTCGAGTCCCTCCTCCGGTACATAATTTTTGTCAGAAATTTATGGGGGCGTAGCTCAATTGGTCAGAGCATCTGCCTGTCACGCAGAAGGTTGTCGGTTCGAGCCCGATCGCTCCCGCATTGTCCATATTTGTACAGATTTGTAGATATTTAGACAGATTTGGAAATAAAAAAGTCACCAACAGATTACTACTGGTGATCTTTTTTTTCTTTACTCTTCATCTTTTAGATGATATATTTCTAATATATGAAATTAAACATAGGATTTCTAATTTACACATACAACCGAATAGATGATGCCAAGATTAATATGGAAATAATCAGAGATATTTGGACAAAATCCAAATTATTTTCTGATATAAAAATCGTTCATACCTATAATGGCAAAAAAGAATGGTATTCAAAGAAATATCTAGAAGATGATTTGGTAGTTATGAAAAATCCTGGTCATTTTCAGGGAGCGGCCGAACTAATTGATTCAGGAATTAAAAAATTCCAGGAAAAATACAAAAATATTGACTATATTATAGTTGTTGCTCCAGACACTTGGCTTATAAAACCAGATTACATCAGTAGAATTATAACAAAAATGAAGAGAAAAGAATTATATTGGGCAACTTGTTCCTGGGGACTACCAGAACGCAATGATATTGTAGATATAGGATCAGCAGTAGATTTTTTTATCCTTAATCTAAAATGGACAAGGAAATACAAAATGTTTCCTACTGATTATGATGGTTTTCATAAAAAATACGGTGATCTGTTTTTATATAAAGGCGGCAATATTATGTTAGAAAAGCTAATATTTGCCAGATTTTTAAAAGCCATTTATCGACAATACAAGGATAATAATACCTTAAAGTATATTGGACTCTCCAAAATTCTCAAATTAACGGACAGAGAACCGGTTCATACTCACGTTGACAAAGATGGATTCTGGATAAGAAAAGCATACTGGTCTAAAATGGGTCTTTTAACTCATCACGACCCTAAACCTAAAAAAGAAATACTTAAAAAAACCAACATATCATTTAAGGGGGTTAATATAAACAAGTTATTAAAAAATAACGATTTAGATTATTACAACGGTGATTCTATAAAATCACAATATTCGAAATAGTTAACCCTTTGTATTTCTTTAAATAATATCTTAACCAACTCCCTAAAAGTTTTCCTAGTGTCTTGATTAACCCCGCATGGTTTGTATAAATTTGTAGATATTTGATAAATAAAAATGCCCTTCAGTTTTCGAAGAGCATTTCTAACGATTTAATTTGTTCATTGTTTTTACCAACGAAACCGCTTTTTTTTCGGAGCCCCTTTGTTTTTTCTTTTTTTAGGAAGCTCTCTTTTGATGTTGGCCAAAGCAGCAAAAGGAGATTTAAAAGATTTTTCAGTTCGGCCACTGCCAAATTTATACTCAAATACATCAAAAAAATCTCCTTCATTCATGTCCTCAATCATTTTTAAAACATGGACCTCCTCACGATAAGGTCCTTTGGGTTCCATCAACATGAAAGTTGTTTTGACATTGCCATTTTGAATAATAATTTGAGTGCCAGTTAAACTTCCATTATGACTCCCCGATTGAGAGACATCCCGTCTGGCCCGATTACCAAAAAATTGTACTACATAATCGGCAAGAACCTTTTCGCCCCACTCCTTTCTTTGATAGATCCCCTTTTCCATTTCTTTTGGGATAGGAAAAGTATGAACAATTTCTCCGTCATTGAAAATATTCTTTTCCATCTTAACCTCCTTAAGTTGTTAATGAATATACTTTTTGTTAGTTATATTATATTATAAAGGTAATCTTTTGTCAATGTTTTTGAGGATGAATAATTGATAAACCTCTCTAACCAACTCCCTAAAAGTTTTCCTAGTGTCCCGAGTAACCCCGCATTAAAAAACAACTCATTGAGTTGTTTTTTTTATTCAATAATTAATTTTTGAAAATTAAATCACTTCTAAATCTCTTATAGCGCGCTGGTATATTTCAATAGCTCTTTTCGCCTGTGAATAAGTTAATTTAAAACCTGGTTCGTGAGCAATCCTATTGCGAGTTTTATGCGCCTGCCAAAGCTCGTCAATATTAGCTAATTGAGCTTCGGTAATCTGTTTTAATCTCTCTCCCATATCTTCTCCTTGATAGCCGATTTGCTTAAGCAAATCATCAAAGATATTATCTGCTTCAATAAGAGCCAACTTATAATCGCTCTCGTTGTTTTTTTCTAATTTATCCATGACTGAATTCCATTTCTTATCTAATTCCTTTTTAGGTAAATTAGGATCTGTAATGCTTTCGGTAATTGCTAGCAAACCTTTTTTAATATTCTTTCTAATTTTAAAAAGGATAAAAAAAATAAAAAAGAGAAGAAAAATAGAAAAAATTACAGAAATAATTTTGAGAGGGAAAATAATTTTCTGCCAATCAATTAATAAATAATAATCCAAAAAATTATTATAGATTTTTAATAAATTTTCTTCCATATTTATAATTTTTGAGCTATTTGAATTATTTTCTCATCAGCAAATTGATTCCCTATAATCTGCAAACCAACTGGCAGCCCATTAATTTCTCCACAGGGAATAGAAATAGCAGGCAAGCCAGCTAAATTAACAGAAACTGTATATATATCAGACAAATACATTGCCACAGGATCATTTGTTTTTTCTCCAAGCTTGAAAGCAGTTACTGGAGAAGTTGGCGTCATTAAAACATCAACTTTTTCAAACGCTTTGTCAAAATCTTTTTTAATTAAAGTCCTTACTTTTTGAGCTTTGAGATAATAGGCATCGTAATATCCAGCTGATAGAACATAAGTGCCAAGCATAATTCTACGCCTGACTTCATCTCCAAAACCTTGTCGTCTAGTTTTTAAATAACCTTCTAGAAGATTATCATCATCAATAGAAAGACCGTATTTAATTCCATCATAACGGGCAAGATTAGAGCAGGCTTCTGCAGGCACAATAATATAATAGCAAGCCAAAGCGTATTCAGTATGAGGCAAGCTCACTTC
>CAZBRM010000018.1:0-9956 GCA_964494655.1 uncultured Candidatus Saccharibacteria bacterium
TTGTTTTTTACTAAACCACCGTGACTTCCAATTTGTCACAGAGCCTAGACGAAATATAAATGGATGAACTTTTCTTCCCATAATTATTTTATATAATTAAAAACTTTTTCTTCTAAATACTTTTTTAGCATTGCCAAATGTCTGGCGACTAAAAAATTTCTTTTTAGATTTTGATGTTGCCGAATAAGGTTTTGGAGGAAAATTTTTCTTATCTGTCTTATCTGTTTTTTTGCTTATTTCTTCCAATAACGTTTTTTCTCCCTCAATTCTCTTAACCCGCTCAGTTTCTTCTTTTATTTCTTCTGGTTTTACTTTTTTGCTTTCTTTAGTAATAGGCAAACCTTTCTGGCTTAATATTAAAGTAATATGACTGGTTCTTTTCATAATAGAAGAAGCTCTGCCCATTGCTCTCGGTCTCCATCTTTTCAGCGTTGGTCCAACATCAACCATTATATTACTTATAAAAAGATTATCTTTTGATATATCATTATTATTTTTAGCATTAGCCACTGCTGAATTCAAAAGCTTTAAAATGGGTTCAACTGATCTTTTGGTTAAAAATTTTAATTGAATCTCAGCTTGCTTTACTGGCAACCCCTTAATCAAATCAGTAACTAATCTGACTTTTCTTGGAGATATTCTTAAATGCCCTAATTTAGCTTTAAATAACATATAATATCAATTAAATTATTTCTATTTTTGTCTTGCGACTGTTTCTTGTTCCCGCTGCATTCTACCTCCATGCTTAACGAATTTTCTGGTTGGCGAAAATTCTCCTAATTTATGGCCTACCATATCTTCAGCAATAAATACAGAGATATGATCTTTTCCATTATGAACGCCAAAAGTATAACCTACCATTTCAGGAGTAATCGTGCAATTGCGCGCCCATGTCTTAATAACCGCCTTATCGCCCGCTTTGTCGCGAGGCAGGCCTGATTTCATTTTAGCTACTTTTTTTAATAGCTTTTCATCAACATATGGACCTTTTTTAAGTGATCTGCTCATATTAATTTACTGATTATCTTTTCTTTTTTTTCTTATTTCTTGGTTTAATTATAAATTTATTGCTATATTTCTTCTTTTTTCTTGTCTTAACTCCATAAGCTAATTTTCCCCAAGGAGTTTTAGGGCCTTTTCTTAATCCGATTGACTGCCTATTTTCTCCTCCTCCGTGAGGATGATCGCAAGCATTCATTGCTGAACCACGAACTGTTGGGCGTCGCCCCATCCAGCGGCTTCTACCTGCTTTTCCGATAATAACTATTCCATGTTCTGGATTACTTAACTGACCTAAGCTTGCAAAACAGTTATCCCTAACCATTCTTATTTCGCCAGAAGATAACTTGATCTGTGTATATCCTGAATCATGGGACATTACCTGGGCAGAACTGCCTGCAGAACGAATCATCTGACCGCCTTTTCCTGACAAAAATTCTATGTTATAAACTTGTGTTCCTGGCAATATATTTTTTAAATACATGCGATTGCCAATTTTTTGAGAAGCTTTTTCCTGACAAATAACTTCTTTTCCTATTTTAAGTCCCTCTGGAGTTAAAACATATCTCTTTTCTCCGTCTTTATAATTCAAGAGAGAAACAAAACAACTTCTGTTAGGATCGTACTCGATAGAAGCAACTATTGCAGGAATATCCATCTTATCGCATCTTTTAAAATCAATCAAGCGATACTTTCTTTTATGCCCACCGCCTTTATGCCTCATTGTAATTTGGCCGCGATAACCACGTCCAGCTTTTCTGACTAGCTTCTTGGTTAATTTTTTTTCTGGACTTTTATTAGTCAAAACAGAATAATCCACTGAAGTCATTCCTCTTCTTCCTGAAGTTGTAGGTTTATAGTATTTCATAATTATCTAAGCAATAATTCTATTTTTTCACCTTTCTTTAATGTAACAATAGCTTTTTTAAAACCATGTTTAAGACCACTTCTCCATCCTTGATGTTTTCCAAGACGCCTCTTTTTAGGACTTGAATGTATTACTCTCACATTGCTTACTTTTGTATTATAAATTAATTCAATTGCTTTCCTTATTTCAATCTTATTAACATTTGGATATACTTTAAAAACATATTTATTCTGCTCAGCTAAAAAGCTTGCTTTTTCAGTAATACATGGCTCTTTAATTACATTATAAGCTGACACTGTTTTTTTTATATCAGCTTTAGAAAGCTTCTTTTTAGGAATCATTTCTTTCCCGTTAGAAACGGGCCCGCCTTTGGCGGATTTTTTTTCGATATCCTTCTTGACTTCCGGTTTTTTTGTTCTTTTTTTAAATTTATCAAATAAAGACATATTATTAAAATTACTTCGTGTATGTTTTTTTAATTACATCAATACTATCCTGAAGTATTAAAAAATATTTATAATTTAAAACATCCAAAACATTTAAACTATCAGCTCTAATTGTTTTTGTTTTAGGAATATTATTATTTGCGCGAATAATGTTAAGATCTGTTTTCGGCAAAACAATTAAAACACTTTTAGTTAAATCTTTTTTTAGATTATTTTTTAAATTATTCAAAATATCTGTCATTGCTTTAGTTTTGATTTCTGCTATTTCCAATTTATCCAATAAAATCATTTCATTGTCTCTAACTTTAGAAGATAAAGCCATAAAAAGAGCTTTTTGCTTCATTTTCTTATTAATCTTTTTAGTAAAAACTCTTTCTTTAGTCGGACCAAAAGAAATTCCGCCACCTCTCCAAATAGGAGAACGGATTGAACCGTGACGCGCCCTGCCAGTTCCTTTTTGTTTCCATGGCTTGCGGCCCCCGCCTCTTCTTTCACTTCTATCTTTTGTATGGGCAATTGTCTTACGCGCATTAGACATTTGAGCAACTACTGCTTGATGAACTAAGATTTTATTTAATGCCAAATCAAAAATCTCAGCTGGCAATTCAGCTTTTCCGACTTCTTCTCCTTTTTGATTGTAAACTGATTGCTTCATAAATTATTTATTTATTTTTTACTCCTGTTTTTTTTCCTTTTGCTTCTGTTTCTTTTTTTTCCAAATCAGCTATAAGTTTTTCCTGTTTTTCTTCTTTTACTGCCTCTATTTCTTTTGTTACTATTATTTCTAATAATGTTCCTTTTTTTCCAGGAACAGCTCCTTTAAGAGCCAATAAGTTATTTTCCTTATCTATACCTACAATCTCTAATCCTTTAACAAAAATTCTATCACCTCCCATTCGCCCAGCCATTTTTTTTCCTTTAAAAACTCTTTCAGGAAAAGCTGAGCCAATTGAACCAGGCGCTCTTAATGTATGTTTTGTTCCGTGACTTGCTGGAGAACCTTTGAAGCCGTGCCTTTTAACAACCCCTTGAAATCCTTTTCCTTTTGAAATTCCGCTGACACTTACTATTTCTCCATTGTTAAATAAGGAAAGATCAATTTTATCGCCTGATTTTAACTTATTATTAGAAAATTCTCTTAGATAGTAATAATTCTTTTCTAAGCCGTGTTTTTTAAAATGTCCTTTTTGCGGTTTTTTTACTTTTTTATCCTTGATCTCTTCAAATCCAATTTGAACAGCTTCATACCTATCTTTTTCTTTATTTTTAACCTGAACAACAAAACAAGGTCCAGCTTTAATTAATGTAGCTGGAAGAACATTGTTATTATCATCAAAAATCTGCGTCATGCCTATTTTTTTTCCTAAAATAAATTTCATACAATTTTTAAAAATTAATATAGTAATCAAAAACCGGGGAAAGCCCCGGCTAAAGACGACTAATTCCCACTATTTATTCATGTCATCTTTATTTCTATATCAACGCCAGCAGGTAAATTCAATCCTGTCAAAGCATCAATGACTTTTGGACCGGGATTAACTATATCAATTAATCTTTTATGAACTCTCATTTCATACTGTTCACGAGACTTCTTATGAACAAAAGTAGCCCTGTTGATAGTATATTTATGAATTTCCGTAGGTAATGGAACAGGACCACGAATATTTGCATCATAACGTTTTATTGTTTCAATAATTTGCCTTACTGATTGATCAATAAGTTTATGATCGTAAGCTTGAATTTTAATGCGAATTCTTTGTTTGACCTCTTCTTCTTTTTTGAGTGTCATTATTGTTAATAATTAAAATAACTATTTTATAATCTTTGTAACTACACCTGCCCCAACAGTCTTACCGCCTTCTCTGATAGCAAAGCGCTGTTTTGCTTCCAAAGCAATTGGAGCTAAAAGCTTAACTTTCAAATTAACTGTATCTCCAGGCATAATCATTTCTGTACCTTCAGGCAGAGTTACCTCTCCTGTTACATCACTTGTCCTAATAAAAAACTGTGGCTTATATCCTTTAAAGAAAGGAGTATGTCTTCCGCCTTCCTCTTTGCTTAGAATATAAATTTCGCCTTCAAATTCTGTATGAGGAGTAACGCTCCCAGGCTTGGCCAAAATCTGCCCTCTTTCAATATCTTCTCTTTTAACTCCTCTTAAAAGGATTCCTGCGTTATCACCTGCTTCCCCTATTTCAAGAGATTTATTAAACATTTCAATTCCAGTCACAACAGTTTTTTGAGTATCTTTTAATCCAATTATTTCAACTTCGTCATTTAGCTTGAGAATACCTCTTTCAATTCTTCCAGTTGCAACAGTACCTCTACCTTCTATAGAAAAAACATCTTCAATGGGCATCAAGAAAGGCTCATCAACTGCTCGAACAGGTTCTGGAATATTTTCATCAACTGCTTTCATTAATTCTAAGATAGGACCGCATTTTAGACAATCTTTTTTTCCACATCCGCATTCTATCGCTTGTATAGCCGAACCTCTGATAATTGGAATTTTATCCCCTTCAAATTCATATTTACTTAAAAGCTCTCTGATCTCTTGTTCAACCAAATCAATTAATTCAGAATCATCAACCTGGTCTGTCTTATTTAAAAATACAACTAAAGCAGGTAATCCAACTTGGCGAGCTAAAAGAATATGTTCGCGCGTTTGAGGCATTGGACCATCAGGGGCTGAAACTACTAAAATAGCTCCATCCATCTGCGCAGCTCCGGTGATCATATTCTTGATGTAATCAGCATGACCAGGACAATCAATATGAGCGTAATGTCTTTTTTCTGTCTCATATTCAACGTGAGAAACGGAAATAGTTAAACCGCGAGCTTTTTCTTCAGGCGCCTTATCAATTTGATCAACGCCTTTATTTTGAGACTTAAAACCTGCTGCTCCCAAGCACTTTAAAATAGCAGCTGTTAAAGTTGTTTTCCCATGATCAACATGACCAATGGTTCCTACATTAAGATGAGGCTTAGTTCTTTCAAATTTTTCAGCCATAAACTATCATGAAACATGAAACATAATATTTGAAACATTTAAATATATTTCAAACATCAAACTTCAAGTTCTAATATTTTACTTAATTTAATTAATTTATATTCTAAATCTATCAAAAATAAATATATATGTCAATAATTTATTAAAAAGGTAAATCTTCTACTTTAACTT
Source organism: uncultured Candidatus Saccharibacteria bacterium (assembly GCA_964494655.1). Taxonomy (GTDB): domain Bacteria; phylum Patescibacteriota; class Minisyncoccia; order Portnoybacterales; family UBA2143; genus JAHJQT01. Next base: position 5,495 of record CAZBRM010000018.1, read on the forward strand.
CTTCGCTATCATTAGGCTCAATTGCTTCAGTTTCTTCTTTTTCTTTGAAACTCAATTCGTCAATATCACGATTAACTTTCTCTATTTCAGAAGATATGTTATTCTTCGGACCACTCTCATAATCATCAATTTTCATAACCACGTAGGTTGGCTGATCCTTTTCTACTATAATACATTTACCCCCTTCTTTTTGCAATATTTTTTTTATTTTTTCCCACATAATAATAAAATTTTAAATTATAAATTATAAATCAATTTTAAATTCATAAATAATTAAAACAAATTAAAATTTAATCATTTAGATTTCAATTAAAATTTAAAACTTAAAATTAAAAATTAAAAACTACTTCCTCTTTCCAATTATATCTTCTGCCACATTTTTGGGAACTTCCTCATAATGATCAAATTCCATACTGAAATTAGCTCTTCCTTGGGATATTGATCTTAATTGAGTTGCGTATCCAAACATGTTTGCCAAAGGAATATATGAATCAATTATCTTAATCAAATTATTTCCTTCTTCCTTATCTTCCATTTTTTCAATCCTGCCGCGCTTAGAATTAATATCGCCAACAACATCTCCCATAAATTTTTCTGGAGTTATTACTTGCAATTTCATAATTGGCTCCAGTAAAATAGGATCAGCTCGCCTAACAGCTTCCTGCAATGCAATTGAACCTGCGATTTTAAAAGCTGATTCTGAAGAATCAACATCATGAAAGGATCCGTCATATAAAGCAACCTTTATGTCAACTAAAGGATACCCAGCTACAACTCCTCTGTCCATCGCCTCTTTAACTCCTTTACTAACGGCTGGAATATATTCCTGCGGGATAATACCTCCTTTAATTTCGTTTACAAATTCAAATCCTTTGCCTTGTTCTTGTGGCTCTATACGAAGCCAAACATGGCCATATTGTCCACGTCCGCCTGTTTGTTTTATATACTTGCCTTCAGCTTGCGAACTATTTTTAATTGTTTCTCTATAAGCAACTTGAGGTTTGCCAACATTAGCTTCTACATTGAATTCTCTAAGCATTCTATTGACAAGAACCTCTAAATGCAATTCTCCCATTCCTGAAATAATTGTTTGCCCAGTCTCTATATCTCCTTTTATTCTAAAAGTAGGGTCTTCTTCTGCTAATTTTCTTAAGGATAAAGCCATCTTTTCCTGATCAGCTTTTGTCTTTGGCTCAATCGCAATAGAAATAACAGGCTCTGGAAACTCAATATTTTCTAAGATAATAGGATTCTCAGGATCACATAATGTATCACCTGTTGTCGTTCCTTTTAATCCGACAATTGCGGCAATATCGCCAGCATAAATTTCTTTTACTTCCTCCCTTTTATTTGCATGCATTCTTACAATTCTACCAACTCTTTCTTTTTTATTAGTTGAAGTATTTAAAAGATATGAACCACTTCGAAGAATCCCAGAATAACTTCTAAAATAACATAGGTGACCAACATAAGGATCAGTTGCTATTTTAAAAGCCAAAGAAGAAAAAGGAGCATCATCAGATGTTTCTCTTACAATCTTTTTATCTGTTTTTGGCTCAATTCCGTTAACAGGAGGCAAATCAATAGGAGCCGGAAGATAATTAATAATGGCATCTAATAATGTTTCCATTATTACCCCACGACCATCTCCGGAAAAAACCGGAAATAAGTTTCCGCTTAAAGTGTTTTCTCTGATAACTTTAATAAATTCCTGTTCAGTAATTTCCTGATTATTAAGATACTTTTCAGTTAATTCATCATCAGATTCCACTACTTTTTCAAGAAGCTCTTGTCTGTATTTTTCAGCTTTTTCTTTTAAATCATCAGGAATGTCTTGTTCTAATAATTCTTTATCATGAAAATCACTATAGACATAGGCTTTCATTTTTATTAAATCAACAACACCTTTTACGTCTTTCTCAAATCCAATAGGTATTTGCAACGGATATACTTCTGAATTTAAACGATCTTTTATTGAATCTAAGCTTTTATAAAAATCTCCTCCTACCTGATTAATTTTATTAATAAAACAAATACGAGGAACATTAAATTTATCAGATTGACGCCAAACAGTTTCAGATTGAGGCTCTACTCCCATCTTTCCATCAAAAACAATTATAGCGCCATCAAGTACTCTTAAAGAACGCTGAACTTCAACTGTAAAATCAATATGCCCTGGCGTATCAATTATATTAATAAGATATTTTTTGTTAGAATCTTCAGAAGTGTAATGCTTTGGAGTCCAAAAACAAGTTGTCGCTGCAGAAGTAATTGTAATTCCTCTTTCTTTTTCCTGTTCCATCCAGTCCATTTGAGTATCGCCTTCATGAACTACTCCAATTTTATGAGTTACTCCTGTTAAATATAAAATACCTTCTGTAATAGTAGTTTTTCCAGCATCTATATGGGCAATAATCCCTATATTTCTTATATTTTTTAATTGATATCGTCTCATGATTATTACCAGGAAAAATGGGCAAAGGCTTTATTCGCTTCAGCCACTCTATGCATATCCTGTTTTTTCTTAATAGCCGTTCCTTCATTTTTATAAGCTTCAATTAATTCTTCCGCAAGTTTTTGGTTCATTGGTTTTCCTTTTTTATTTCTGGAAGCGTTAATAATCCATCTCATGGCTAATGTAATTTTTCTTTCACCTCTTACCTCTCTTGGAACCTGATAATGAGCTCCGCCGATTCGTCTTGACTTAACTTCAATAAAAGGAGAGACATTTTTAATGGCTTGATCGAAAACATCCAAAGGCTCTTTATCTTTGATAGACTTTTTTATAATATCAAAAGATTTATAAAGAATATTTTGAGCAATTGATTTCTTGCCGCCTTTCATAAGATGATTAATAAATTTAGCCACTAAAACATTATCATATTTAGGGTCTGGATTAATTATTCTTTTAACGCTTCTTTTTCTACGCATAATAAATTAAATTTCAAATTAATAATTTTTATTTATCAGATTTTTCTTCAACTGGAGCTTCTTCGCTTTTACTTTTCGCTCCGCTTTCCGCTGTTTTGATCCTTTTTGTTCCATAACGGCTTCTTTTTTGCTTGCGACCTTCAACTCCTTCCGCATCTAAAACTCCTCTAACTATATGATAACGAACTCCTGGCAAATCCTTTACTCTACCTCCTCTGATTAAAACAACTGAGTGCTCTTGCAAATTATGGCCTTCGCCTGGGATATAAACTGTTACTTCCATTCCATTTGTTAACCTGACTCTAGCTACTTTACGCAAAGCTGAATTAGGCTTTTTAGGAGTAACCGTATAAACTTTCACGCAAACTCCACGCTTGAATGGAGATGATTTTCTTTTAGGTTTATTCTTAAGCGAATTAAAACTACGCCATAAAGCAGGCGCTTTTGGCTTTTTCTTTATAATTTTTCTTGATTTTCTAACTAATTGCTGAATTGTAGGCATGTTTATTAAAGTAAAAAAACAACCCGCTTAAATTAAAATAGCAGATTACGTTGCTAATGTCAATTTAATCCTTTGCATTATGAATAACAATTTGCGGAAATGGAATTTCAATGCCTTCTTTATCAAAAGCAATTTTAATGCGCTTTCTTAATTCTCCAGTAACTGCCCATTGCTCTAATGGTTTTGTCTCGCCATCTATTTTAATAGTTACTGCTGAATCCGCAAAATCATCAACCCTCACAAATTTAGGCGGCTCATTAATTTTATCTTTCCATTCCGCGTCTTGAGCCATCTCTTCCCCTATTTGATTAACCACCTTAACTACCTTTTCTAAATCTGCATTATATGAAATACCAAGTTTTAAATTAATTCTAGCAAAAGATTTTGATTTGTTTGAAGCCACTTTTATTTCTCCATTAGGAACATGATGCACGGTCCCATCAATATCACGTAACACAGTAACTCTTAAATTAATGCTTTCGACCACACCACAAACACTTCCAATACAAATTACATCACCCACCCTATATTGATTTTCTAGGATAATAAAAAGGCCTGTAAAAAAATCACGAATAATGTATTGAGCTCCAAACCCAACAGCTAAACCAATTACTCCAGCGCCCGCTAAGAGTGGACCAATATTTATTCCAAATTCAGAAACAATCATGAAAACAGCAGCTACCCAAATTGTGACTCTTAAAGTCCCTTCAAATACTTTAATTAAAGTATCTTCTCTCTTTTTTTCTGCATCTGCGCTTAAAAAATTATTTGAAACAATTGCTTTTCTAATAACTTTCTCAATAAAAACACCAGCAAATTTGCGAACTAAATAAGCTCCGATTATAATGAGGATTATTTTTATTCCATGAGAAAAAAACCACGGACCTAAATTTTCAATAAAATTTTTAAAAAATTCATTCATATTTATATTTATATCCTACATAAAAAAACCAATAAGGTAAAGAGGCAAGTAAGGAAGAGGCTTGTCCTTCAAAATGATGCTTCTTGCGAAGCAAGGACGTCATTTTA
>CAZBRM010000019.1:0-9052 GCA_964494655.1 uncultured Candidatus Saccharibacteria bacterium
GCTCCGCGGGTAGGACTCGAACCTACAACCAATTGATTAACAGTCAACTGCTCTACCATTGAGCTACCGCGGAATATATATTTAATTGTGATGTTATTTTACAACAACAAACTAAAATAATCAAGATTTTAATAAAACATCAAGTATTTCTTTTGCGCTTTTTTTCCAAGAGAATTTTCTTGCTCGCTCAAATCCTTTTTTAATTAAACTATTTCTTAATTTTTCATCAGTTAATCCTTTATAAATCGCTTCTGAAATTTCATTAATATCTGAATTATTTTTAATATAAATACCAGCCTCGCCTATTACTTCTGGAATAGAAGCTGTCTGACTAGTTATTATTGGCGTCCCGCAAGCAATTGACTCTAAAGGAGGCAGACCAAAACCTTCATAATCAGAAAGATAAATTGTTAAATCTGCCGCATTGTAAAGTTTAACTAAATCCTTACCTGATAAATATTCTTGATAAATAATTTTTTCATGATTAAATTCTTGTTCAGAAATATTAGCATAATTAGCGCCGACAATTAAAAATTGATAATTATTTAATTGATTAGATACTTTTTCAAAAGCTTTAATTGCTTCTGGTAAATGCCGACGGTTAAAAATGGAACCGATGTAGAAAATAAATTTATCTTTAATCTTATATTTTTCTTTAATCTTGATTAACTTTTTATTATCTTCTATTTTTCTAAAATCATCATCAACTCCCCAGGCTATGTTAAAAACCTTATTTGAATTTATTTTATAGTGTTTAATTATTTCTTGTTTGCTGAATTCTGAAGGTGTTAAAATAACTTTGGCTTTCTTAGCCGATATTTTAGAAAACTCTTTTAATAAAATTCTATCCCAGAAACTAGGCCAGTTATACATTTCTGGCTGCGCTTGATAAACAATATCATGAAGTATTAAAGCTGTTTTACCCAGATAAAAAATTGGACTGATATAGGAAGGGCAAAAAAGAATATCTAATTTATCTCTAAATGCCTGCCAACAAATTGACCAGTGCATAAATAAAGCATTGCTTTTAGTGTTTAATAGTTTAAATTCAAAATTAGATTTTTTTAATTCCAGATCGCTTGGAATTTCTTGTTTAAAATAAAGAATGAATTTTATATCGGCAGACAAGTCAAAGTTATTCCATTGTTTAAGAAGATTAATAAGAACCTGACCGACGCCAGTTCTTTTGCCTTCTAAACTATGAGCGTCAATTCCAATAATCATAAATTTATTTTACCTTTTTTATTAAAATAAAAATCTCTTATACCTAGTAAAATATATTTTGCCCAAGTTCTTTTTTCAGGAAAAAAAGATATTTTAATTAATTGCTTAACAATTCTCCAAAAAATATCTAAGTGAACAAATGGTTTAATGTACCAAGGCGCATATTTTTTTGCTAAAATTAATCCATTTCTAATGTGATAATAAATATATGACGACGACTCTGCAATACTGCTTTTTGAGCCCTTATGCCAAATTATAGCTGATGGAACAAAAATACATTTGTATCCTATTTGCCTCGCCCTTAAGGACCAATCTGTATCTTCGTAGTATAAAAAATATTCTTCAGGCATTAAGCTAATTTTTTCTACAACATCTCTCTTGATTAAAAGACAACATCCAGTAATATAATCTGTTTCTTGCGTTTCTGGCTTATCATATTGTCCATTATCTATTTCATTATATCCTCTCATTATTCCTTTATTATAGAGCCAATTAATTTTACCTCCGGCAAACCAAATTTTTTTAGAATTAGGAAAATATATCTTAGGGCCAATCATGCCTATTTTATTATCTCTCTCAGCGATTTTAATTATTTTACTTAAAAAATTATTACTGACAATTGTATCATTATTTAAAAGCAAAATATAATCAGCTTTATTTTTTAAAGCATACTTTATTCCAACATTATTACCACCAGAAAAACCTAAGTTTTTTTTATTATAAATAACCTTTATTTTAGAATCTGAAACTTGAAATCTTTCCTTTGAACCATTATCAATAATGACTACCTCATAATTTGGGTAGTCATTGTTTTTTACAGATTCAAGACATTCTAATGTATCTGTCCAATTATTCCAATTAAGGATTATAATAAAAACTTTTGGAAGCATTAATTGTTGCCTTTTTTATTATTTAATTCCTGAAAGATTTCTTTTTTCTCTTGTTTTAATTCCTGTATTGTTTCTTTTATCCCTTCCCCAGCGCATTCTTCAAGCTCTTCTATTATATTCATTGCCCTGACTCTACTCTCAACTCTCTGTTGTTGATCGTTTAAAATATTGTTTAATCTTTCTTTAAACTCTTCTCTTTCCTGTAATCTATTCATCACTTCACCAAATTCTTCTAAATGCTCTTGTCTTTTCTCTTGTATTTTTTCCATGACAGCTTCTGGAACCTGTTCTTCTAATTTTTGCATAATTTCTTGATGAAGCATTTGGTGTCTTGTATATTTATCCAGAAAATTCTTAAATTTATCTGAATCAGGATTCTCTTCTTTAAACTGTTCTATTCTATTATTGATTCCATTAATAAAACCCTGATATTTTTCATCTATTTTATTAAATCTATTTTGTAAATTCTGATCATCAGCGTTATTTTGAACAAATTCTCTCGCTTTAACTAATTGTCGACTTGCTTTTTTAAGCTCTAATTCTGACTTCTTGACTAAATCACGAGTAACCCACAACTGAACAGTATCAAAAGCATTTTGAAACCAAGACAAGATTCCCGGTTCCTCAACATCTAATTCCTCAGCTGAAATATTAATTTCTTCTTCAGCTAAAACAGAAAAAGAAAATAAGCTAAAGGAAAAAGCAATCAGAAACGAACACAATACAATTTTTTTAAACATATTTTAAAATTCGGCTTATATACTTAACTATTATTATAATTTAGTAATTTCACCTTTTTAAACACTTTATCTAATTTTAATTATTATAACATAAATAAATAAATAAAAGATATATCTAAGCGCCATGTTTAATCTCTATAACATCTCCATCTTGAATAATATAATTTTTACCCTCTGTTCTTACTAATCCTTTTTCTCTCGCCTGAGCAATGCCTCCTAAATTAATCAAATCTTGCCAATTAATAACATCTGCTTTTATAAAATTATCTTCAAAATCAGTATGAATAACTCCCCCTGCTTGAGGAGCAGAACTTCCTTGTTTAATAGTCCAAGCTCTTGTCTCATCAGATCCCGTAGTTAAAAAAGTAATTAGATTAAGCAATTGATACGCTTTTTTTATAAGCAGATCAAGTTTCAATTCATCTGTAATTCCTAAATCTTTTTTTTCTTCATCTTTTAATTCCCCTATTTCAAATTCATTTAAAACATCTAGCACAAGATAAGGAAAATTATCATTTTCAAAATTATTCTTAATTTCATTTGTTAATTCTTCTTCTTTTCCGTTTAAAAGAAAAAATCTTGGTTTAAGAGTTAAAAGCTGATACTGTTTTAAAATTTCTTCCTCTTTATTATCTATGCGCCCATAAAGCATTTCTCCTTTTTCTAAAATTGTCATTGCTTTTTTAATAATATCAGCTTCTTTAGTAGCTTTTTTATCAAATATTTTTTCTAATGTAGCTAAATCTTTCAAAGCCATTTCCGCGTCTAAAATTTCCTTATCTTCTAAAGGATTAATTTTATCTTGAGTATTAACAATTTTATCATTCTTAAAAATGCGCAGGATATATAAAACAGCGTCTGCCTCCCTTATATTAGCCAAAAACTTATTACCCAATCCTTCCCCTTGATGCGCTCCTTTAACTAGTCCAGCAATATCAATAAATTCAATTGTCGTGTAAATTTTTTTTGCCGATTTAGTTAATTTGGCAAGCTGATCAACTCTTTCATCAGGCACCGTTACAACGCCCACATTGGGATCAATCGTACAAAAAGGATAATTAGCTCTGTCTATTTGTTTTTTAGTTAATGATTGGAACAATGTTGACTTGCCTACATTAGGCAAACCAACTATCCCGATGGATAGAGACATATTGATTATATTCTGGCACAAACTTTTATTTTTTACTAGAGTCATTTAAAAAACGCCAAAAGGCGTTTTTTAAATTATATATTTATATTCCTAAGTTTATTCAACTAGTTCTCCTTCTTCAATACTCTCTTTTTCAACTTGATTAACAATAATTACGTTTTCCCATTTATAACCCTTGTTATTAAACACTGCTAAAGAAGGTATCCAATGTTTTTTACCACTAGCTAAGAGATAAACTTTTGTATCACCAGCTGCCCTAATTAAATTAACATTAAAATAATCATTTATTTCAGCTTGATCAACAATAGAAATATCGTCCCAATCAAAACCGTAGGAGTTAAAAACTGCTGGTGATGGAATATGCCTCTTCAGTCCATTACAAATTAAATAAACAGCTGGTTGTTCACTATCTTTCAATAATTCATCATCTAAATAGGCATCTAATTCTTCTTGGGAAATATTCCTTATCTGATTCCATTTATAACCATATCTATTAAAAGCAGCAACACTAGGAATATGTCTTCGTTTATTATTCTTTATTCTATAAACTTTTGATTGACCAACTACTTGAACTATAATTTCTTCTTCCTCTTCATCTACTTCCATAGAAGTAATATTAATAATTTTGATAGTATCGGTAGCAGAAAAACTTTCTCCATTAACCTTACCTGTTAAAGTAATCTCGAAATCTCCGATATTACTACCAACTAACTCTGTAAATTCTGATCTCAAAAATTTAAGTACTAAATTAGATGTATTTTTTTCTCTGTTTTTATTACCTTGAGTAAAGTAATTTAGCCCCTTATAATTTCCATCTGGCAACAAACTATTATTAATTTTAATTGTAGAAATATCCACATCAGTTACATTATAAGATGAATTAACAAAAAGATGCACTGTGATCCATTTGCCATGGCTAGTTAAATTTAAAGTTGAAGGAGTAATTTTTATCCCAAAACTTAAAAATTCTGATTCCTCTTCAATCTGACAAGTAGCTGAACAGCCATCGCCATCTTCCATGTTACTATCATCGCATTCCTCTCCTGTATCTATATTCCCATCGCCACAAACTGGTTCTGGAGTTAAAGTATTCCCTGTTGCTACATTAGATAAGTTAGATTCATTATCTTCTTCATCTTTAGTTTTAAGAGCAAAATAATAAGTAGTTGATTCTTCTAGACCAGAAACAATCATAGTTTCTGTGCTGCTAGCTATCTGAGGAGTTGGTTCATTATTAACATTTAAAGCTGATCCCCAGTTACTCTCTGTAAGAGTAGAAGTAGCATAACGAAGAGTGTAACTAGTTGAAGTACCAATCATATTATCATCTCCAGGCGCAGTCCAAGTCAAAGTCACAGATGATTCTGTGGTTTCAGAAACCGTTAAATCGGTTGTATCGGCTGGCGCTATAGTATCAGCTCCTTGAGCATTAACTAAAACAACCAAACTACTCACAAAAACAAAACTTAAAAGTAAATATCCTATTTTTTTCATATTTTTTTTCTTTGTTATTTATTATTAATTAAGTATATTATATTTTAATTTTTATAAATATGCAATATATACCACAAAAGCAGTGCCCACGATAGGTAGCACATAAGTCCAGTAATAAATAATACAAAACTTATAAGATTCTTTCCAGAATCTCTTTTGGAGCATGAACTAAATAATCTGGTTTTTTCTCTTTTAATAATTTTTCTGAATTAAAACCCCAAGTTACCGCAATAATTTTAATTTTAGCTTTTTTTGCTGCAATAATATCTCTGTCTTCATCTCCAACATAAACTATATCATTAGGATTAATTTTGTATTTCTTACACATTTTTTTTAGAACTAAATGTTTGCCGAATATAGAACTGTTAGAATATATAAATTCAAATAAATTTTCGATCTTGTATCTTTTTAAAACAATTTTAATATTTTCTTCTGAATTACTTGAAACAATACCAAGCTTATAATTTTCACTTAATTTTTTAAAAACATCTAAAATCTTCGGGAATAATTTAATATTATTTTTCCTTTTTAATTTAGATGCTGCTTGATAAATAAATTTTGGAACTTTCCAAAAAGGAATTCCTGCTTTTTTAATCAGATATCTAGTTCCATGGTCTCTAATATCTTTAAAATCAATCTCTTTATATTTATCTTTTTTTAGATCATTTACAATGGTTAAAATATCTTGATATGTATCCGCAATAGTCCCATCGAAATCAAATACAATGTATTTTTTCATAATTCTAAGATAATTTACGCACCGCGGTCCAGTATTCTTACCCAACGCACCCCGGTCGCTATTATTTTAAGTATTTCTCAATATTCTCCAAATGTTCTTCATAGGTCTCAGCGCAATGAATGTTTCTGTCATTGTCATGAAGGTAATAAAAACATTTTGTTTCAGTTGGATTTAAAACTGCCTCAATAGCGTCAATCCCAGGATTGGCAATTGGATGTGGCGGGAGTCCTTTATAAAGATAAGTATTATATCCCGAATCAATTTGTTTATCTGCGATAGAAATCGGAGACCACCAACCATTGCCAGTGTCTCCTCGCGCATACTGAAGCGTAGCGTCAATTTCTAATTTCATATCATTAAGCAAACGATTCCAGATAATACCGGCAATCAGAGGCATATCGTCTTTTCCAGCCGCTTCTCTCTGAATAATTGAAGCGATTTTCAAAGCCGTTGTCCATTTGATATTTTCTTGAACAAATTTATTGGAATAAGGCGCAAATTTTTCATTGAATTTATTGATAAATCTTTGGGCAATTTCAAGTCCGGTTTCATTTACTGGAATAAGATATGTCTCGGGAAAATAGACGCCTTCAAGATAATCATATTTCATGGCTGTGTATTTAGTAACCCAATCACTTTTTTCCTGCTCATTCCAACCTAATGTTTGAGCTAGAATTTCAGCAATTTGCTCTTTTCTTAATCCTTCAGGAATAATAACCCATTTCATATATGGGCCCTTTTTAAATACCTTGGCAATCTGCCAGACATTCATTGATTTGGAAATCTTATAAGCGCCGGATGAAATACAGTCAACGCAGACCGAATTTATTCCTTTTAATCCGAGAAGAGCTATATAGAAAGCTTTTTCGTTTTTAATGAATCCCTGATTTTTTAATTGTTCTCCCACTTCTCTTGAATCGTCATTGCCAACAGTGATTGTAAACTGCTCCAGCTCTGCCTTACTTTGCGTAGCGCTAAAAAAAGATGTGTAAATAAACGCTATAATAACAAAAAAAGCGATTACAATCACTCCTATAATAAATAAAGATTTAGCAAATTTAGTTTTAAGAACTAATGATTTATTCATAAAAGTTTACACTGAGCTCGTGAATGACCGTGGCTGAATTTCGCGATCTCAAAACCAAGGGGTGTTCACAGTAATAGCACATAAGTGCAAAATCCCCTTTATTATTCATTCTACCATTTTTGTTGACTTTTACAACTATATCAAGCATGATAATAGACAAGGAGGGCGAAAAGCCCTTTTAAAATTGAATAATTTTAGATAAAGATAGAATTTAAAAACCCTTAGAATACGAAGGAGGTATTAGTTATGAACGACTTGTACAAGCAGGAAATCATTGACCCAGGAGACAGGGCCTCGGAAATGGCCAAAGAAATCTGTTTTCAAAGCCACAAAAATTGCCAAGCCATTCACATTATCCCCCATCAACCAAACAATTTTCGTGGTCCAATTGGATTCATCTGGAAAAACCATGTTCTGGGACAAATGCTGAATTACCGGATTGATCAGGAAACCGATAAGATCATTTCCTGGACCATGGCCGAAGAAGTTGAAAACGACGGCGCTGGTGGCAAACCTCAATTTTTTACTCTTGTTGGCACACCAGAGGTCTTTCGCGGACTCGGCTGGGAAATTATCGCTATGACCGCCGATGATTTCGCCCGTTCTGGCAGATTCCCGGCAGTTATCGACAATGAGATACAAGCCAAACGTATTACTCACAAAAGCTTTCCTCTTTTCCAAGCAATGATGGAGGGGTATAGAAAAGCACTCAATCAAACCAATCTAGTCAATATTACCGGTGAAGTCGCTATTATGAAGCACAGTATCACCGCATTCTGTGATATCAACCCTAATGAACAACTGGTTTTAACCTGGGGTGCTTCGTGTATCGGACTCGCCCATCGCGATCTGCTTATCGACGGTTCCAAAATCAAGCCGGGAATGCCGATTGTCGGATTCTGGGAGCCGGGTTACCGATGCAACGGCGGAACATTTTTCACTAATCTGCTTTTGGAAAAATTCGGGCCGGATATTAAAGACATCATGAATAATCCCGAAGCCATGAAATTTGTTGGAAAACTAACCATTCCTTCGCGGAGCTACGCCAAAACCATTTGCCGAATTATTGGCTGGCGCCCGGATGGAAGTATTGGTGAACCTCTGGCAAAAATCGCTGGAATTGCCCATATTACCGGTGGAGGTATTTGGGGTAAATTCAAAGAAATTCTTCCGGAAGGGGTGGGCGCAAAATTAGATTCCATGCCTAAACCAGCTGAAGTTCTTCTTCAAGCCCAAGAATTGTCATGGGATACCAAATTACGCCTGACTGATTATCAGGCCCACGGTACCCTTCATGGCGGATGCGGAATGTTAGTGATTCTTGAAGGAAACAATAACACCGGTGCAATTATTCAAAAAATAAACGAAGCTGGTATTAAATGCCAATTTGTTGGATACACAATTGAATCACCCAAACAAGAAGTCATTATTCACTCCAGATTCGCCGAAGGAAAAGTTCTTTCATCTGAAAAACCGGAATAGATTCCGGAACGCAAACTTAAACAAAAAAGGAAGAGCGATAATCGCCCTTCCTTTTTAATTTCATCAATTCTTACGCACTGCGGTCCCTTGAACCGCTGCTGACGTTGGCTGTGTTCTCCGGCCTAGAAACGATTACTACTAAGCATTATAAGGCATTACTGCACACTTTCTGCAATACGATTAATTAATAGATCCAAGTCAAAAATCTGGCGTTCCTGTTCACATTCTGTCTTTTGCGGATCATCA
>CAZBRM010000020.1:0-7823 GCA_964494655.1 uncultured Candidatus Saccharibacteria bacterium
ACTGTGTGCTCAAAATGGGCCGATAAGCTATTATCAGCTGTTTGATAACAAAAGCCATCTGGGCCTTTTTTTATTCCTGGATTGCCCATAACAGCCATTGGTTCTAAAGCTAAAACCATTCTTGGTTTTAACTCTAATCCCTTATGTCTTTTGCCAAAATTAAGCACATCAGGCTTTTCATGAAGCTGTTTGCCAATGCCATGACCACAAAGATCTCTTACTACTTTAAATCCCTGTCCGTCAATATAATTCTCAATTGCATGGCCAATATCTCCAATTGTTTTACCAGGCTTAACTCTGGCAATAGCTCTTTTAAGAGCTTTTTTTGTAACTCTTATCAAGCGATTAGCTTCTGGATTAATTGAACCTATTGGCAAAGTTATAGCCATATCAGAATAAAAGCCATGATAAATAACTCCAAAATCCAAGCTTAAAATATCACCTTCTATTAATTCTCTACCAGATGGAACCCCATGAACAATTTGTTCATTTATTGAAGTGCATAAAACAAATGGAAATCCATTATAACCTTTAAACGCAGGCTTGGCCTTATAACTAAAAATAAGCTCTTCAGCAAGCTTATCCAGTTCTTTGGTGGTTATTCCCGGCTTAACTCTAGCTTTTAATTCCCTCATAATCTTAGCAAGAATCTCGCCACTTTTTGCCATTAATTCGATTTCCTCTTGAGTTTTAATAGAAACCATATAAAATTATTTTATTGCTTTTTTAACATCGTAGTAAACATCTTCTATTGATTTGTTGCCATCAACTTTAATTAATCTTTTCTGCTTTTCGTAATAATTAATTGCTAGCTTAACATCTTTTTTATAATATTTTAAACGAGCTTTAATTGCTTCTGGTTTATCATCAGATCGAGTTATTAACTCTCCTCCACATTCATCACAAATTTTTATTCCTTTAAAATCGCCTACCCAAGGGATTAAACGACCACATTCTTTGCAAATTCTTCTTTTTGTTAACCTGTCAAATGCTTCCTGTTCTGAAATATCCAGTAAAACAACTTTTATATTCTCCCATTCATACCATTTAAAAGCATCATTCATTAATTTTGCTTCTCTTAAGGAACGAGGATTACCGTCAATAATCAACCCTTTTTTATTTACTTCATCTTTTATTTCTTCTATTTTTTCTGCCCAGATTCTGAACATAATAGGAGTTGGCACTCTTTCCCCTTGATCCATTACCTGTTTTATTTTTCTGCCAGAAAAATCATTTTTTTTAGATCTTTTTCTTAATAAATCGCCACTACCTAAACATTTAAAACCAAACTCTTTAATTAAAAGCTTTGCTTGAGTACCTTTGCCACACCCAGAACGACCAAGCATAATCACAATTTTAGGTTTATCTAACATAATAATATATTATAATCCCTCATAATCTCTCATTGTCAATTGAGAGTTAATTTGACGCATTGTTTCTAGAACAACAGAAACAACAATTAATAGCGCAGTTCCTCCAATAATAAATCCAAAAGCAGTAATACCTGTAGCGCCTTGAACAATTGAAGGTAAAACTGCAATCGTTCCTAAAAAGATAGCGCCAAAAAACAGAACACGATTAAGAATAAAATAAAGAAAATCAGTAGTTGATTTGCCCGGACGAATGCCTGGAATAAATCCTCCCATTTTCTGTAAATTACTAGATACATTTTTAGGATTAAAAGTAACAGCTGTATAAAAATATGTAAACAAAACAACTAGAAGAAAATAAGCAATACCGTAAAACCATGGATTCTCAAAAAGACGGCCGACTAATTGGGCAACACTAGCTATCCAGCCAATATTTGAACCCCCTAAAAAATTAGCTATTATTCCTGGAAAAAGCATTATTGATAAAGCAAAAATAATCGGAATAACTCCAGCCGGATTAATATTTAATGGCAAGTAAGTAGAAACTCCACCATACATTTTATTTCCACGAACGCGCTTTGCATAAGAAACGGGAATATTGCGCCGACCCTCAGTTATAACAATAACACCAGAAGTAATAACCAGCGCTACAATGAAAAAAGCTACATAAGCCGGTATTTTAGAAGGGTTATAAGTAACTATTAATTCTCTAATGGAAAGGGGAACGCTTGAAACAATACCAGCGAAAATCAATAAAGAAACTCCGTTGCCAATACCTTTTTCAGATATTAATTCTCCAAGCCACATTAGAAATAAAGCGCCCGCCGTAGCGACTATAATAGAAGTAACCCACTGGAAAGAAGAGGCAAAGGTAATAATATTCTGTCTACTTAAAAGAGTTAGCATAGCATAAGATTGTAAAATAGCCATTGGAACTGCTAACATGCGACCATATTGATTAAATTTCTGACGTCCAGCTTCTCCTTCCTCTTTGTAAATAGCTTCTAATTTAGGAAAAATCATTGTTAGAAGCTGCATAATTATTGTAGCTGTAATAAAAGGACCCAATCCAAGCATAATTATTGATAAATTACTCATTGCGCCACCAGTAAAAATGTTCATCAATCCAAATAATTGATTATTTGCAAAAAATTGCTTTAATCGTTCAATATCTATACCAGGAATTGGAATATTAGCGGCAATTCTAAAAATAACTAAAATCATTAAAACAAAAAATATTTTCTTTCGTAAATCCCTTATTTTAAAGATTTGAATAATTTTATTTAGCCATTTCATATTTTTGAACTTTCTTCGATATTTTAACTCCTTTAAATATTAATTTCTCTTTTAATTCTCCTTTACCTAAAATTTTAACTCTTGGAATCTTTTTATTAATTTTACTAATTAATTTCTTTTCAAACAAACTTTTAGGAGAAACAATTTCTCCGTTTTTAAAATTTTTCTTAATATCCTTTAAATTCAAAACAACCGGCTTAATTCTTAATCTGGCTAATTTTGAACCGTGCCTTATTTCAACCTTTCCAACCATGCCTCTTTTTTTAGGCAATCTCTTAAGTAAAGTTGTATCTCCGCCAGCAAAACCTGCGCGCGGACCTTTTCCAGAACGTGATTTTTGCCCTTTCATGCCGCGTCCTGAATAAGTTCCTTTTTTTCCACCACGGCCTACTCGCTTACGAGACTTTTTCTTGAACATTAGATTGAGTTCATGTATCTGCATAATAAAATATTAACTCTTTAATTTCTTCAGCGCTTTAATTGTAGCACGGGCATTATTTAATTTATTCTTTGTTTTACCTAAAATTTTTCCTGAAATATTTTCAATACCGGCCAAATCACAAATAACGCGAACAGCTCCTCCAGCAACAATTCCTCTTCCTTTCATTCCTGGCTTAAGTAAAATCTTTGCCGTTCCGAATTTAGCTTCTGTCGTATGAGGAATAGTATTATTCTTTAATGAAACTTTGATTAAATTTTTTTTAGCGTTAGTTACTGCTTTTTCAACAGCTAAGCTGACATCTTGCCCTTTACTTACCCCTACTCCAACTTTGCCCTTTTTATTGCCGATGACAACCACAGCGCGAAACCTAAAGCGGCGGCCGCCAGCTACAACACGTACTATACGAGCAATATCAAGTAATTTCTGTTCATATTCTCTTTTTTCTAATTCCCTTTTTATATACATGAAATTAAAATTTTAATCCTCCTTCGCGAGCTCCTTCAGCAACAGCTTTAATTCTTCCATGATATTTGTAGCCTCCTCTGTCAAAAACAATCTTTTTTATTTTATTATCTATTGCTTTTTTAGCAAGCGAAAATCCTATTTCTTTCGCTTTTTCAATTTTATTTAATTTATTTTTTTTATTAATTTTAATATCACTTACGCTCACTAAAGTTTTACCATTAAGATCATCAATTAATTGAGCATAAATATATTTATTACTTCGAAAAATAGAAAGCCGCGGATACTTTTCAGTTCCCTTAATTTTTGCTCTAATGCGCATATGTCTTCTGTGACGTTTTTCTTGTTTTTTTAACATAAAAAATTATTCTGCGCTTGCCGCTTTTTTACCAGCCTTTCTTCTAATAACTTCATCAATATATCGTATTCCCTTCCCTTTATAAGGCTCTGGTTTTCTTTGTTCTCTAATTTTAGCAGCTATTTGGCCGACTAATTGCTTATCTATTCCTAAAACAGTAATGATATTTTTATCTACTTCAAAACTTATGCCTTCAGGAGCTTTTATTTCGACTGGATGAGAAAAACCCAAATTTAAAATAAGATCATTATTTTGAACAGAGGCCCTATAACTAACACCGTTAATTTCCAGTTTTTTTTCGAATCCTTCTGTTACTCCTTTAATCATATTAAAAATCAAACTCCTAAATAAACCCCATAAAGCTGAATTGTTTTTTGATTCACTTTTTGATTTAATTGCTAATTTTTTGTTTTCTTTATTCTGAATTAATTCAAAACCATCAGACAATGTCTGCTCTAATTGTCCCTTAGGCCCCTTGATAATAACCTTTGTGTTTTCAATTTTTAATTCAACGTTATCGGGAATATTGATTGGTTTTTTTCCTATTCTTGACATATTAATAAACTTCACAAATTAATTCTCCTCCTAATCCTTTTTTATTAGCTTCTTTATTTGTCATCAATCCTTGAGATGTAGAAATAATAACAAATCCATATCCTTGTCTAATTGGTCTTAATTTATCCCTTTTAATATAAATTCTTTGCCCTTGCTTGCTTATTCTTTTAATGCTACTTATTATCGGCTTATTATTATCATATTTCAATTCAATCTTTATAGTTTTTCTCGTTTTTCTGCCTTGAATTGATATTTTGCCAATTAATCCTTCTTTCTCTAAAATCTCAGCGAGATTAAATTTAAATTTAGAAAAAGGAATAATAACTGTTTTATGCAAAACAGCTTGAGCATTTCTTATTCTGGTTAACATGTCAGCAATTGGATCTGTCATAATTTAATAATTATTTATACTACCAGGAAGATTTTTTTATTCCTGGAATTTCTCCTTTATTGGCTAATTCTCTAAAACATATTCTGCATAAACCAAATTTTCTTAAATAACTTCTTTTTCTGCCACAATTAAAACAACGCCTAACTATTCTTGTAGTAAATTTCGGTTTTTTATTTGCTCTGGCAATAACAGATTTTTTAGCCATAAAAAAATAATATACTATTTCTCTTTTTTGTCAATTCTGATAGGAAATCCTAATAATTTAAATAATTCCAACCCTTCTTTTTTTGTCTTAGCTGTCGTTGTGATAGAAATTTGAAATCCAAAAATATTTTTAGCGCTTTCAGTTGAAATTTCAGGAAAAACAATATGCTCTTTAATGCCAATATTCAAACTGCCTCCCTTATCAATATTTTTTTCAGGCAGGCCACGAAAATCACGGCATCTCGGCAATGCAATATTCACTAATCTATCTAAAAAATCATACATTTTAGGGCCCCTTAAAGTCGTTTTAAAGCCAATAATCATCCCTTCTCTTATCTTAAATCCAGCTTCAGATATTTTTGATCTACAAGAGATTGTTTTCTGTCCAGTGATCATACTTAAATCATTAGCTATTTCCTTTTGGGCTTTTTCATCTCTATTAGCAGGATTAAAACCAGTATTAATTACAACTTTAATAATTCTAGGCACAGCCAGATTATTTTTATAACTAAATTTTTCTTTCATTGCAGGAATTGTTTGTTTTTGATACTTTTCTTTTATGTTTTGCATTTTAGATTAAATTTCTTGTTTGCATTTTTTGCAAATTCTGTATTTTTTCTTTTCAACTATCTTATAACCAATTCTAACTGATTTACTGCATTTTGGACAAATAAACTTAACATTAGAAACATCGATTGGCTTAGGAATTTCAATAACTTGTCCTTTTTCTTTTTCACTTTTCGGCCGGCGATGCTTTTTTACTATATTAATCCCTTCAACTGAAACCTTTCTTTGACGAGGAAAAACTTCAAGAACTTTTGCTTTTTTCCCTTTATCTTTACCGCTTATTATTAATACTGTGTCATTTTTTTTTATTTTCATATTATAAAACTTCGGGAGCTAATGATACTATCTTGTCAAAACCTTTTTCTTTTAATTCTCTTGGAACAGGACCGAAAATACGGCCTCCTTTTGGATTATGTCCTTCAATAATAACTGCAGCATTTTCGTCAAAACGAATATATGAACCGTCCTTTCTGCGAAAAGCTTTTTTCTGGCGAACAATTACAGCTCTAACAATATCTTTTTTCTTTACTATTTTTCTTGGCTCAGCTAATTTCACCGAAGCAACGATAATATCTCCAATTTGAGCATAACGCCTGCGAGTTCCTCCTAAAATCTTAAAACACTGAATAACTTTTGCTCCAGTATTATCGGCTATTTTTAATTTTGTTCCTGGTTGTATCATTTTAAGGACTGTTCTTGATTTAATTTGATAACCTCCCATTGCTTATCTTTGCTTATTGGTCTGCATTCATGGATAATAACTTTATCTCCTTTTTTATATTCATTTTTCTCATCATGAACTTTGTATTTTTTGCTAACTTTATATCTTTTCTTATATTTAGAATGCTTCTTATATCTATCAGTCAAGACAGTTATTGTTTTATCCATCTTATCGCTAAAAACAATGCCTTTTAAAAACCGCCCTCTTTTATTAGAGTTTGATTTTTCTTTTTCTTTTATTTGCTCTTTTTTTTCATTCATAATAATTATTTATCTCTAAGAATAGTTTTAATTCTTGCAATATCTCTACGCAACTGTTTTATTTGCATTACATTTTTAAGCTTTTTTGAAACTAAATCAAATTTAAGCCCACCAAGCTTATGACTTTTATCAGCTAATAAATCATCTAATTCTTTTTTGGTTTTCTGATATAGTTCTTTTGCTTTCATACGAAATTTTATCGTTTAATAAATTTTGTCTTCATTGGTAGTTTATGCCCGGCTTTTCTCATTGCTTCTTTAGCCATTTCTTCAGACACGCCATCCATTTCAAAAATTATTCTGCCCGGTTTTACAGGAACAACATAGAAATCAACACTACCTTTTCCGCCTCCCATTGGAACTTCTATTCCTTTTCTAGTAATCGGTTTATCGGGAAAAACTCTAATCCAGATTTTTCCTCCACGCTGAACATATCTTGTCATTGCTCTTCTAGCAGCTTCAATTTGTCTGGAAGTAAGCCAAATAGCTCCCATTGCTTTTAAGGCATAAGAACCGAAAGATATACTAAATCCTCTAGTTGATTTTCCTTTATTTCTTCTTCTGCCTTTCTGCCATTTCCTATGTTTTACTTTTTTTGGCGTTAACATGATAAATTAATTAAATACCTCTCCTTTATAAATCCAAATTTTTATTCCAATTGTTCCGTAATTGGTGTATGCAGTTGAACTTGCATAGTCAATGTCAGAACGCAGAGTTTGGAGAGGAATCTTACCTTTTTTTAAATGTTCCTTTCTTGCTATTTCAGCTCCATTTAATCTCCCCTTAATCATAATTTTAGCTCCTTTAGCTTTTTTATTCTGCATAATTTTATCCAATGCCTGTTTTATTACTCTTCTATAAGGTAAACGTCTTTCTATTTGGCTTGCTATTTCCATGCCAACAATGGCAGCTTGAATGTCAGGATCTTTAACTTCTTCTATTTCTAAACGAATTTCATAATTAGACTGTATTGAACTATTTTTTGGGAAAAGCTTTTTTATTTCATTTTTAAGCTCTTCTACTCCTCCTCCACCTCTTCCTATAACCAATCCTGGACGAGCTGTTTTAATAATAACGTTAAGAAAATTAGCTGAACGCTCTATTTCAACTGAATTAACGCTTGCTCTTTTTAATTTTTTCATAACAAAGCTTCGCAATTTTGTATCTTGCTCTAAAAAATCTTTGTATTGTTTTTTAC
>CAZBRM010000021.1:0-6454 GCA_964494655.1 uncultured Candidatus Saccharibacteria bacterium
GAAAAAAGCAGGCGTTGATTTATATGGTGGTACTACTGGAGAAAAAACATTGTTTGATTTTTATGGAGATGGAGATATTTATCTATCAGATATTCCTAGTAGTAGCTATCAAGAATATGAATTTGAAATTTCTTTTCCTTTAGAGAAAAAGAATGATTGGCAAGAAAAAACTACCTATTTTGATTTTTTAATTGGATTTCAAGGCGAAGGAAGTGAGAATGGAGGAAGTAGAGTGTTGCTTTCTAGCGGAGGTGGTGGAGGATATACTCCTGGTTTAACTATTACTAATGAAGGATCTGAAATAATAGCTCCAGGATGTACTACTGCTATTGTTAGTTGGCAAACTAATTATTTTTCTACTAGTCAAGTAATTTATGGCACCACTCCTGGTCAATTTAATTTTAGTTTAGGACCAGAAAAATATGGTTATGATTTTTCAACTGTTGAAGATTCAAATAAAATTACTGTTCACCACGTTGAATTAACTGGCTTAATTTCTGAAACCACGTATTATTGGAGAGCTGTTTCTCATGCCTCTCCAGCTACTATTAGTTATGAAGGAACCTTTACTACTTGTTGTCCAGAAGAAGATGATGAAGAGGAATCTCCTTTAATTCCTCCCATAGAAACAATAACTGAAGGAGTTACTCAAGGCCCTTCTGGTTTAGTTGTTGGTCCTGGGGCAACTATACCAACTGGCGGAGAAGGTGAACCAGTTGGAGAAGATCTGATTCCTGAAGACATATTAACTCCAGAAGAAGTTGCTGAAATAAAAGATGAAACAAATAATTTTTTAGCGGCTATTTCTGGTTTATTTGGCGATATAAGCTCTTGTTTGATTTTAAGTTTATTTTTAACTCTATTCCTTATTCTTTATCTTATGTATAGAAGAAGAAAAGAAAAAAGAGATAAAAATAACGGAATTTATAAAGAAAAGAAATA
Source organism: uncultured Candidatus Saccharibacteria bacterium (assembly GCA_964494655.1). Lineage (GTDB taxonomy): Bacteria > Patescibacteriota > Minisyncoccia > Portnoybacterales > UBA2143 > JAHJQT01. The sequence goes on from CAZBRM010000021.1 coordinate 943, forward strand.
TGACTGGGATTTGATAGCTATTTTACTTATTCTGCTTATCTTGCTGTTTTCACTGAAATGCTATATCTTACTTATACCAATAATTATTACAGTTGCATATTGGTTATATTATTACTTTAAAAAGGATAGTTCTCTTTAAAAATAAACTGCCTTCAAGGAAATAGATCAATGAACAGTGTCTAGCAAAAGAATGACACAGTGTTCGGATGACACAACCTTAAAGGCAGTTCACAATTCATAAGGGGGAGATGATGAAAAGATGCGTAGATTGCATAAGAGAGCTCAACGGTTATTGCGAAGTGACCAATCAAAAAGTTAATATTTACAAATGGAGAAATGGTTGTAATTGGTTTAGAAAACGCAGGTATTATTCAAGAATTGCGATTATGACTCAACTGATAGTTGCGAAAAATGAAAAAATCCTAAGCAAAATAATTTATAGAGAAAAAGAATAAGCTCGTTCAGATCAAATTGAACGGGCTTTTTTATTTCCCAAAAATAAGATATAATGAAAATATGAAAAATATAAAAGAGATTACCAAAGAAGAATTAGATGCGATTAAAGTAATAACTTTTGACATTGACGGAGTAATTGCTCCGACTGGGACAAAAATTCAGGAAACAATAGATGAAGACAGTATTGATCTATATATGGAATCAAAAAAGCTATCTTCAGAATTTATTAATGATTTAAAAAAATTAGAAAAATATGTTCGTCTTAATTTTTCTTCAGGCAGGAATATTCTTTATCTGAAAAGCTTAGTTAATGAATTTTTTGACGAGAAAACTATTTTACAGGCAGAAAATGGTAATATTACCTGGGTGGATAATAAAATAACTCATCCGGAATATCCAAATGAGTATTTCAATCAAATAAGGGATTTAAAAAATGAAATTAGCGTAATAAAAAAAGAAGATAAGAGAATTAGGGGATTTGAACCAAAACTCTTTATTTTAACCGTTCATTGCGAGCAAATGGAAGAAATTCCAGAGTTAGTTAAAAAAATAGGTAATAATGAATTATATTGTCTTTGGACAAATGAAGGATATGACATTGGAAGCAAAAAAATGTCTAAAGGAAAAGCAATTGAAGTTTTAGCTAAAGCTATGGAAATTAGTCCTAAACAAATAATGACTACTGGAAATAATTACAATGATCTGGAGATGCTGGAAATAGGCAAAGGGGTGACTGTAGATATAGATAGAGTTAAAGCAGAATATTTTATTGAACACAAGCCAGATGAATTAGGAGGGGAATTATTAGCTAAGTTTTTGCTGGATTATTTTGAGAAATAAAAAAATGGGGGCAGTCCCTCGCAAAGCGGGAGCTGCTCCCATTTTACAGTTTTTAAATTAAGCCCATCTTCTTCTTTATTTCTAAAAGATTTTTCTTAGCGATAAGACCGGCTCTTTTAGCGCCATCAGCTAAAACTTTTTTTACATAATCAGGCCTTTTATCCAAGGCTTTTTTCTTTTCCTGGAATGGCTTTAATTCCTTAATAATCAATTCAGCTAAGTCATTTTTAAAATGACCATATCCTTTACCAATAAATTTCTTTTCTATCTCAGAGAAAGATAAATTGGAAAAAGCGCTGTAAATACTCATTAAATTAGCAATAGCTGGCTTCTTAGGACTATATTCAATTCCTTCCCCAGAATCAGTGACAGCCTTCTTAATCTTCTCTCTTATTACCCCAGGCGAATCATCTAGAGCTAAAAAACTATTAGGAATACTTTTTGCCATTTTTGCCTTAGGATCAACTAAAGACATAATACGAGCAGTTGTTTTAAAAACTAAGCATTCGGGCTCAATGAGGACTTTGCCATAACGAGCATTAAATTTTCGGGCAATTATTCTAGTTAATTCCACATGTTGTTTTTGATCTTCGCCAACTGGCACATAATTTGTTTTGTATAGTAAAATATCAGCTGCCATCAGAACTGGATAATCAAAAAGACCCATATTAATAGATTTTTTAAATTGATTAGCTTTTTCTTTAAACTGAGTCATTCTTTCTAATTCAGCTATTGGCGTGACAGTATTTAAGAACCAAGTTAATTCAGTATGTTCTGGAACATGTGACTGGACAAAGATAATGTCCTTTTTAGGGTCTAAACCAGCAGCCAAATAGGTAGTTGCTAAATCAAGAATTTTTGACTGTATATCATTGCTTGCCTCAGGATTAGTTAAAGCGTGCAAATCAACGATAGACCAGACACAATCATAGTCATTTTGCAGTTGAACCCAGTTCTTAATAGCGCCTAAATAGTTGCCAATATGGATTGAGCCAGTTGGCTGGATTCCGCTAAAAATGCGTTTTTTCATAATATTATTATTTTTTATTCTTCTTCTCAAAAGTTTTAATTATTTTTTCTAAATCACCTTCAATAATTTTATCTAAATTATGCCATGATTTTTTAATACGATGGTCAGTTAGGCGATTTTGCGGGAAGTTATAAGTCCTTATTTTTTCAGAACGATCAGCTGTTCCTATTTGTTCTCTGCGTTCATCTCCTCGCTTAGCTAGTTCTTCAGTTTGTTTTTTGGCTAAAAGACGAGATCGTAGAACCTGCATCGCTTTCTCTTTGTTGTGCTGTTGAGATCTTCCATCTTGACAAGTTACCATTATATTAGTAGGCAAATGGATGATTCTAACAGCTGATTCAATTTTATTAACATTTTGACCGCCTGGTCCAGAAGATCTTAAAACATCTATTCTTAAATCACTCAGGTTAATTTTTAGTTCTGCTTCAGTTGCTTGATGCATAATTGCTACTGAAACTGTGGAGGTATGAATTCTGCCAGATTTTTCAGTAACTGGTATTCGTTGAACACGGTGAACACCGCCCTCATGTTTTAATTTTTCATAAACATTCTTGCCTTTAATTTCAAAGATTAATTCTTTGTATCCGCCAATGCCAATTGGATTGCTGTTAATAAGAAAGATTTTCCAATCCTGCTTTTCAGCAAAACGCGAATACATTCGAAAAAGATCAGCTGCAAAAAGGGCTGCTTCATCTCCACCGGCGCCAGCTCTAATCTCTATAATCACTCCTTTATCCATTCTTCTTTTCTTTCTTCTTTATTCGTACTTTCTTTTTTATTCGTACTTTTTTCTTTTTAGATTCTTGTTTTTTACTTAATCTTTTTCTGAATCTTTCTACTTGGCCTGTTTCAATAATTTTTTCTTTACCTGTATAAAAAGGATGGCATTGAGAGCAGATTTCTGTTTCTATTTCTTCTTTGGTTGAGCCAAGTTCAAAAACAGCTCCGCAGGAGCATTTAGCTTTAGTTTTGGGATAATATTTAGGATGAATATCTTTTTTCATAATCTTTATCATAGCAAAATAGTATAGGATAAGCAAGAGTTGTAAAATAAATTCGGGGGCAGTCCCTCGTAAAACGGGGGCTGCCCCCATCATAATAATCTTGCTTTAATTTTTGAATATGATATACTTTTTTGTATGTGATTAGTATAATTGAGATATAATCAAAGAGTGTCGTTTTCGGCGCGTCTTTTAATGATTATGATTAAAGATAAATCCATTAAAGAAAAAGAAAAAAAACCTTTCAAAAAAAGCGATGTTTTGTCTGTGAAATTAAAAAAAGCAGAAGAGGAAATGCCAAGTTTAGAAGAAATGCTTAAAGAAGGAGTTCATTTTGGCCATCGCACTTCAAAATGGAATTCAAAAATGAAGCAATATATTTTTACTACTAGAAATAATATTCATATAATCGATTTAGAGAAAACCTATGATAAATTAAAACAGGCATTAAATTTTATAGAGGATATTAAAAAGAAAAACGGAACAATTATTTTTGTAGGAACTAAAATAGCTGTTAAGGAAATTACAAAAAAAATAGCTGAAAAATGTAAGGTGTTCCATGTTACAGAAAGATGGATAGGCGGGACATTGACTAATTTTGTAGTTATTTCAAAAAGATTGGAATATTTTAGAGATTTGGAAAAAAAGAAGAAAACAGGCGAGTTGAAAAAATATGTTAAAAAAGAGCAGCATGAATTTGACGTTAAATTGCAAAAAATGGAAAGACAGTTTGGAGGCATAAAAAATATGGTTAAGATGCCGGATGCCTTATTGATTGTTGATACTTATAAAGAAAAACTTGCTGTTAAGGAAGCAAAAATGAAAAACATTCCTATTATTGGACTATGCGACACAAATGCTGATCCAACAATTATTGATTATCCAATTCCAATGAATGATGATTCCATTTCATCTTTGAAACTAATTTTAGGAACAATAGCTAAAGTATTAAATAAAAAGTAAAATTATGGTTACATCTGAACAAATTAAAAAGATTCGCAAGAAAACAGGACATTCGGTAATAGAATGCAAAAATGCATTAGAAAAGGCAGATGGAGATGAAGAAAAAACATTAAAGATTTTAGAGAAAAAAGGCAAAGAAAAAGCAAATAAAAAATCAGAAAGAGAAACAAAGCAGGGATTGATTGAGGCCTATATCCATAATAACGGCAAAATAGGCGTTATTCTAGAGCTTAATTGCGAAACTGATTTTGTTGCTAGAAATGAAAAATTTAAGGAATTAGCTCATGAAATTTCTATGCATATTGCAGCTATGGATACTCAAGATTTGGAAGAACTTTTAAGCCAGCCATTTATTAAAAACCAAGAAAAAACAATTAAAGATTTGATTACTGAAGCCGTTGCTAAATTAGGGGAAAATATTAAAATAGGTAAATTTTCTAGATTGGAAATCTGATCTTAAATATGTTTAATTTTAATATTATTCTTTATATCATTATTGGTCTTAGTTTTGTTGGCTTGGGCTTTATTGTTTATCGCAAAATTCCTGTTTTGTCTAATTTGTCAGAAGAAGAAATTACTATTTTAAAAAGAAAAAAAGGGATTATTCAAAAGATAAAAGAAATTGATTATAAGCATCATTGGCTTAATTTTATAATCTCATTAGAAAAGTTTTTGCGTCGTTTAAAAATAGTTTTTTTGAAAATAGAAAATATGCTTACAAAATGGATTGGAGGCTTAAGAGGAAAATCTCAAATAATGACGCAAAAATCAAAGGACTGGATTAGACAAAGAGAAATAAAACGCAGAGAATCTAAAAAAAGTTCTTCTAATGACGAAAAGAAAGAAGTTTCTATTAAAATAAATAAAAAAGAAGATGAAAGCCAATTAATAGAAGAAGAGGAAGATGATGAGCTTTCTATTAGTGAATTAAAAAAGCCGATAAAGGAAGAACAAGAATGGATTGATTTAATTGTTGAAAATCCTAATAATATTACTGCCTATAAATTCCTAGGGCTCTTATACTGGAAACAGCATAATTATTCTGATGCTAAATCGTCATTAGAAATGTCTGTTAAAATGGGATGCAAGGATAGAAAGGTTAAAGAAATATTAAACGAACTTAAAAAAATGAAGATTAAGTAGTTTGCCGAGGTAGCTCAATGGCAGAGCAACGGTTTTGTAAACCGTAGGTTGGGGGTTCGACTCCTCTCCTCGGCTCCAG